>PWII01000074.1 GCA_003561025.1 Candidatus Nealsoniibacteriota bacterium | reverse complement strand
TGAAGAGATTCTTCGGCTAACGCCTCAGAATGACGAAGGGTTTTAAAGGTTTAAATACTAAAAAATCTGTAATTCTTTAAATACCTTTTCATAAATAGAGATAATCTCTTTTGCTTCCTCTTTAGAAAGGTCTCTGCTTTGATCATATATAATATCTCTCCTTGTCTTGTGTGCTTTTTTTACATCTTCAAGATTGGGTATAATCTCTTCATTTAATCCATTTAACTTTTCGACTAAGTTCGCTCCCGAATAACCTATCTGTTCTAGTGCGCTATTTAACATATCATCCGCTTCAATTACAGCCAGTTTTCTCTCTGCCTCTTTTTCATCTTGTGCTTGAGAAGAGACCTCTTTCCAATCGGTATCTAACTTTACTTCATGGTAGGGTTTTGCTTTCTTAAACTCCGTATATCTTTCCCTAAATCTTAAATCAAGATAAGAGTTTACTGACAAGAGAAAAACAAGTAGTCCAATTAATATTATAGAAATCGTAAAAAATATTCCTCGAGCTACACTCCAAACGCTATGAAAAGTCGGTGATATAAGTTCCGGGTTTAGAATATAGTTTATCGATGATTGAATTAATTCTTCCATATTTTTTCAACCTTTTTAGCAACCTCAAATAATATATCCTCATAAAATCGATCTGCCATTAGCTGTGCTCCTACGGGCAGATTGCCAATTTTTCCACATGGCAATGATATTGCAGGAAGACCTGCCAGGTTGGCAGTAGCTGTAAAGATATCGGAAAGATGCATAGATAAAGGATCTTCTATCTTTTCCCCTATCTTAAATGGCAATGTCGGTGTCGTCGGTGTAATAATTACATCTACCTTGTTAAAGGCGTTCCTAAAGTCCTCAGCAATAAGCGACCTCACTTTCTGAGCTTTAATATAGTAGGCATCAAAATATCCGGAAGAAAGAGCGTATGTTCCTAAGATAATTCTCCTCTTTACTTCTCTTCCAAGCCCTTCCCCTCTATTTTCCAAGTATGCCTCCTTAAGTGTCTTAGCAAAAGGTCTGTCAAACTCAAGACCATACCTTATCCCATCAAATCTTGCCATATTTGCAGAGACCTCCGATGCCATAATTATCTCATATGTAGGAAGAGCATACTCTGTATAGGGAAGACTTATCTCTACAATCTCTATTTTGCTTTTTTCAATCTTGTCTATTGCCTGCATGATTACTTTTTTAATATCATCATTTATCCCGGCAACAAAATATTCTTTCGGAACCCCAATTTTTATACTCCCCTTTTTCTCTTTTTTAATTATATCACTGGTAACCGAATCTTTTTTATCTTTGCCTGCAATTGCCTCAAATATAAGATGGGCATCATCCACACACTTTGCAAAAGGACCTACTTGATCAAAAGAAGATGCCATGCTGATAACCCCGCTACGCGATACTGTTCCATACGTCGGTTTAAATCCGACTACACCACAAAATGCTGCAGGTTGCCTTATCGACCCACCCGTATCCGATCCAAGTGCAGCATTGCACATATTATCTGCAATCGCCACGGCACATCCTCCGGAAGAGCCTCCGGGAACTCTCTCCAAATCATAAGGATTTCTTGTCGGCCCAAAGGCAGAGTTTTCAGTTGAAGAACCCATTGCAAATTCATCCATATTTCCCTTTCCTATAACAAGACCTCCTTTCTCCTTTATCTTTTCGACAACAGTCGCATCGTATGGAGCAATATAATGTTCAAGCATCTTTGACCCGGCAGTAGCTCTCTTATCTTTAACCAAAATATTGTCTTTTACAACAAAAACAGCGCCATAAAGAGGCAATGTCTTATTTATCTTTTCCATCTCCTCTTTAGCATCTTCAAAGGTGGTTAGAATCGCATTTAGATCCTTATTTCTCTCTTTGATGCGAGAAAAAAACTGGGAGAGAAACTCTTCTAATCCAATCTCTTTCTTTCTCAATTTTTCTTGTGTTTCCTTAATTGTCATAAAATAGACTCTACCTTTAAATAGTTATCTTTATCCTTCCCCATCTTCATCATCTTTTTTCTTATCTCCTCTCCTGTCTGCTCAACCTGATCCTCTCTTACAATATTGGTAAGCTCCGGAAAATGAAAGAGAGGCTCTACTTCTTCGGTGTTAATATCTTTTAGCTTTTGAATATATTGCAAAATCGATTCTATCTCCTTTGGTGCATTTTTCAACTCTTCCTTTTCTAGCTTTATGCGTGCAAAATATGCCAACCTCTCTATCTCCTTTTTTGAAATAAGATTACTCATTTTTTGATAATAATTATAATTTATCTTGGAGCATCAAGCTCTTTTGTCTCTAGAAAAACCTCTTTGTGAATATCCATATTTTCCACCGCATAACCTGCCCCTCTTACAACAGCTGTTAACGGATCATCTCCTGTCTGTGTCTTTATCTTTGTCTCTTCTTCTATAAGTTTATCCAATCCTCGCAGAAGACCTCCTCCGCCAAGAAGATATATTCCTCTTAGCATAATATCAGCAAGGAGCTCTGGTGGCGTCTCCTCTACGGTATCTTTTATCGTCTTAATGATTTCTCTAATCGACTTTGCCATTGCTCTACGAATATCTTCGTCTGTAACTACAATCTCTTCAGGAAGTCCAGTAACCAGATTTCTTCCTTTTATTGTAGATTCCATTCGCTCTTCCAAAGGACAAGCCGAACCTATCTTAATCTTGACATCTTCGGCTGTTCTTTCGCCGATAAGGAGTTTGTACTCTTTTTCTGCAAAACTGATGATATCATTGTTAAGCTTGTCTCCTGCAACACGCAGGCTCTTTGAGATAACAATTCCGCCAAGCGAAATGACAGCTACTTCGGTGGTTCCTCCTCCAATATCTACGATAAAATTTCCTCCCGGATCTTGAATGGGAAGACGAACGCCAATTGCGGCTGCCATTGGCTCTTCTATGAGATGAACCTTCCCTGCTCCCGCATTTTTCCCGGCATCTTGCACTGCTCTTCTTTCTACTTCAGTAACTCCGCAAGGAATTCCGACGACAACTCGCGGTCTCCCGTGCAAAAAGAAGCTATCTTCATGCGCCTTTTCAATAAAATAACGAAGCATCTGTTCTGTCGCATCAAAGTCAGAGACCACCCCAGAAACAAGAGGTCTGGTCGCTACGATATGGCCGGGGGTTTTTCCCACCATCTTTCTCGCCTCTTCTCCGATTGCTAAAATTTGTCCGGTCTTGCTATTAACTGCAACGACAGAAGGTTCTGACATTGCGATGCCCCTTCCCTTGATATAGACCAAACAGTTTGCTGTTCCTAGGTCAATTCCGATATCATGAGAAAATTTATTAAATATTTTCTTTAGCATAATTTACGATCTCATTAACTTTAATAATTTCTACCTCTTTTTCTTCTCTTTTCTTTATCTCTACCGCTTCTTTTTCTAATGTTTTTTTGCTAACTACCATTCTATAAGGAATACCGATAAGGTCACTCTCCGCAAACTTTTCTCCCGCTCCTTTGTCTCTATCATCAAAAAGAACTTCCACTCCTTCTTTTTTTAGTAGATTGTAAACTTTTTCCGCCTCCTCATCTTCTCCTAAAGAGATGAGATGAACAGAAAAAGGCGCTATACTCTTAGGCCAGACTATGCCCTTATCGTCTGACAAAATTTCAACAATAGCTCCCATTGCCCTACTTATTCCTATTCCATAACAACCCATTATTACAGGCCTTTCTTTGCCATTCATATCCTTATACGTCAAATTAAACGAATCAGAAAAGCGCGAACCGAGCGGAAATATATTTCCAACTTCTATCGACTTCTCCACTTTAAGATTATCTCCTTTCTTACCACACCTTGGACAATTCTTCGTATCATCAATAATCTCTTTATTGATTGCAATAACGCAATCTTCACAAAGATAAATTTGATCTTCTCCGGCATCAGAGAGTGTTTGAAATTCATGAGAATATTTAGAGAAGCTACCTCCTGAAGCATATGTAAAATAGGTCTTATCACCAATTAATAGCTTTTTATAAATATTGTGGTATGACTCTTCCGCCCTCTTGTAATATGAATCAAAACAATCATTGTCGGTATGAAAAGAATAGAGATCCTTCATTAAAAATTCTCGCCCTCTTAAGATTCCCGATTTTGCTCTTAGCTCATTTCTAAATTTTGACTGAATCTGAAATATCCCCTGTGGAAGATCTTTATAAGAAGAGATAAACTTCTTAAACAGAGGAACAACAATCTCTTCATGGCTCTGCCCCATTACAAGATCACCTCCGCCATTTAGCTTTGTATGGAAAAGAACATCTATCTTATCCCTACCGGTAACTTCATAATTTTTTAAAGGATGAATAGCAGGCATTAATACTTCTTGCGCTTCCATTACATTCTTCATCTCTTTTCTTACTATATCTTCAATCTTCTTTAAGACCGCAAAACCTAAAGGAAGAAAAGAATATACTCCTGCCATCTCTTTATTGATAAAGCCCCCGCGTAGCAAAAGCTTTGCATTCAAAGATTCCTCTTCCTTGCTTATCTCTTTTGTTGTTTTTGTAAAAAGGCTAGATTGTCTCATAATAGTTTTAAATCATTAAGGGTGATAAATATCATTAAAACTATAAGCAAAAAGAAGAAGATAGTGTTTAGTCCGTACTCAATGCTCTCCGGTAAAGGTCTCCCCTTTATTCCTTCAATCGCCAAAAAAACCAGCCTCCCTCCATCAAGTGCCGGTATTGGTAATATGTTTAAGACTGCCAAGGATATTGTAATTATTCCCAAAAATCCGAGGTAATCTTGAAATCCCTGATCGTAAAAATCTGCTCCGATATTGACAATAACAACCGGCCCCCCCACTCTCATCTCATCCGGCAGATCTACTCCGGGAATAATAGAGCTAATAAGCATCGTAAATCCGCTTATCGTCATAAATGTCGTCTCCCCCGTCATCTTTGCCCCATAAATAGGTGCTAGATAAAGAGGATATTTGGGAAAAACCTCCGTCATCGCAATTCCAACAGCTCCCTCGTCTTTTGAGTAATCTACACGCGGCATTAATGAAAAAGATAATACTTCTTCTCCTCTCTGAACAACAATCTCTGTCTCTTCTCCCTCCTTACTACTCAGCAGGAAAATTACACTTTCTCTGGCATCAGCCTCTTTTCCATCTATCTCAAGCAAGATATCTCCCTCTCTCAGCCCCACCTCTTCTGCTGGTGAGTCCGAGACAATTTCTCTAATAACTATCTTTGAATCACCAAAGTGCCCCCCTTCATTTCCCAATACCGAAGTCTTACCCGTCATCCCCGAATAGAGGGAAAATATAATAAAAGCGATGATGAAGAATGCAGCAACTCCTCCAAAGATAATCCATGCTCTTTGATAGAGAGGTTTAGATGAAAAGCTTCGATTATCATTTACTGCCTTGTCTTCTCCGTACAACTTTACAAATCCACCAAGTGGCAGAAGATTTATAGAATAGATGGTCTCCCCTATCTTTTTACCGAAAATTCGTGGAGGAATTCCTATTCCAAACTCTTCAACCTTTACCCCAAACTTCTTTGCAAGCAAAAAGTGACCTAATTCATGAAAAAATATAAGTGCAAGAAGGCTGGCTATAATAATAAAAATTGTTGGCATATCTTTTTAAGTTTAGGATTCTATCTCTTCTTCTCTCTTTTTTATTAAGTCGTCCACTTTTTGATTATACTCGTCAATAACCTTCTGAAGATCTTCTTTTCCTTTAAACTTATCATCTTCTCTTATCTCTCCTTTCTGAAATGCATCCTGAATCTCTCTCCATGCATCTTCTCTAATTCTTTTTAGGCTGACTCTCGCTTCTTCTTTTTTTTGAGAAACAAGCTTCAGGAGGGTTTCTCTGTACTCTTGTGTTAATGGCGGCAGTATAATACGTATCATGCTTCCTTCTATATTCGGGCTTAACCCCGATTCTGCTTTTTGAATGGCAACAACAATATCTTTCATATAGTTTTTATCCCATGGTTGAATTAATATCTGCCTCTGTTCAGGGCAAGAAATTGCAGCAAGTTGCTTTAAAGGAAGTCTCTGGTCAAAACAATCTACTACCAAGTCTTCGACCAAAGAAGGTGCCGCTCTATCAGTTCGTATTCTCTTTAATTCTTCAGTAAGATAATTGATAACTTTTTCCATCTGTGGTTTTGTTTTTTCAATAGCCTCTTTATAATTGTTCATATTTTTAAAAATTATATTTTTAACATTATGTCTTCTAGTGCGATCTGTTTATTAATATTGGTTTTGGAGAGAAGATAGATTACCTCTTCGGTTTTAGCTATTACTTCTCTATTCTTTTTTGTTCCTTTACCTGCTTTTAAATTTTTTACCATTCTCTCTTTTGCAAAGTCCAAAAAAAGATTTAAAAATATATCTAAATTATCTTCTTCGATAAAGCTTTTAATCTCTGAAAACTTAAAAAAAAGTTCGCTTTCAACCATCTTTTCAATTCTTTTTTTTATCTTTTCTGCCTCTCTCTTTTTTTCGGGAAAATTGAGATAGTTAATGGCTAGTCCGGGTCTACCGAGCGAAAGCTTAACAGCTTCTCTATCTTCTATCTTCTCTTCTATCTCTTTTTTTGAAACTATAGAAAATTTCATTTCAAAAGCTCGAGAAACTACCGTTGAAAAAAGAATTCTTTTAAAAGAAGTAATGAGAAAAATTATTGTTTTTTCAGGTGGTTCCTCCAAAACCTTAAGGAGGGAGTTTTGCGCGTATAGATTCATTAGATGTGCATCGTTTATCACAATTCCTTTAAATCTTGCCTTTGCGCTCTTATAATAACTTTTTTCAATCACCTCTTCAATCTGCTCTAACTGTATCTCTTTTTTAAGCGAAGAGATCTCCGTAATATCGGTATGAAGAGATCTTTCTATCTCACAGCAGCTAGAGCAATTACAGCTTGCACTAAGTCTCTCTTTCTCGCAGTTTATCATTTTTAAAAACCAAAAAACAACTTTCCTTTTTCCCACAGATTCAGGTCCGGAAAAGAGAAAAGCGTGCGGTATCTTATCTTTTTTAAAAAGAGCTTTTAGTCTTTCTTGCTGTCTTTTATGTCCAATAATCATCTAGTGCTATTTACTTACTATACTTCTCTTGTATGTCTCCAAATTATCCAAAACTGTCCCAGCTCCCTTTACAACCGAAAGAAGTGCGTCTTCAGCGACAAAAGACGGGACCCCGGTCTTTTCCGTAATAAGAACATCTATATCGCGAAGCAACGCCCCTCCACCTGTTACGACCATTCCTTTATCCATAATATCCGCAGAAAGTTCTGGGGGAGTCTCTCTTAATACCTGTTTTATAACTTCAATAATCTCATCAAGTGACTCGCTAATTGCCTTACATATCTCACCTGAAGAGACTTTAATTATTCTCGGTAATCCTGTTGCTAGATCTCTTCCCTTAACATCCATCACCTCTTCTTCGCCTTTCTGATTTGCCGTTCCGATATTGATTTTAACATCTTCGACTGTTTTTGCACCAAGAGCTATATTATGTTTCTCCTTAATATGATTAGAAATAGCAAGATCCATGCTATCTCCCGCGATTCTGACAGAGCGAGCGACAACAACTCCTCCCAGTGAGATAACTGCAATCTCCGAGGTTCCTCCTCCGATATCAATAACCATATGCCCCGAACAAGAAGCTATTGGAATTCCCGCTCCGATAGCTGCTAAAATAGGTTCTTTTACCGTATAGACCGCCTTTGCACCGGCAGAGATGCCCGCTTCTACGACAGCTCTTTTTTCTGTTGATGTTATGCCGGCAGGAACACCAATCATAAGCTCGGGTTTGATAAAACTGAGTCCCGGTGATTTTTTTATAAAATAATTTAGCATCGCTTCCGTGATTCGATATTCTGCGATAACTCCATCTCGAAGAGGCCTATATACTCTTATCTCATCCGGCGTTCTTCCAATCATCTCTTTTGCTTCCTTTCCCACTGCAAGAATCTTGTTTTCACGTACGCTCACTGCAACAACAGATGGCTCATTTAAAACAATCTCTTTTTTAGGAGCAAATACAAGAGAATTACATGTTCCTAAATCAATTCCTATTTTTCTTGATAACATTTTTATATCTTATTTAATTTTTACTCGTTTAATCTCTGCTCCAATTTTTTGCAATCTCTTGTCAATCTCTTCATAACCGCGATCCGCCTGTGAAACATCTCTAATTATCGTTGTTCCTTCCGCGATAAGACCGGCAATAATCAAGGCTGCCCCCGCTCTCAAATCCAGTGGATCGAGCCCTACTCCATGTAATTTTGTGGGTCCATTTATTATTGCTCTGTGGGGATCACAAATTACAATTTCTGCACCCATCTTATTTAATTCTCCTAGATATTTTAGCCTCCCTTCATAAATTGGATCATGAACAAGTGTTAACCCCTCCGATTGAGTGGCAAGAACTCCTAGTGGAGCCTGCAGGTCTGTCGGCATCCCGGGATAAGGCATCGTCTGTACACGATTAATAGAAAGCTCTTTGTGTGGAGAGATATTTACGGCATTCTCTTCTACTTTAATCTTTGCGCCAAATTTTTTTAAACTACTTAAAAAGAGCTGAAGATCTTCTACCGGAACATTTTCCACCCTAATTGAACTTTTTGTAGCGATACCGAGAATAATTAATGTTCCTGCTTCAATATAGTCATAACGAACAAAATGCTCTGCTCCACCTAAGTTCTCTTTTCCTTCTATCTCTATCGTATTAGTTCCTTCACCCTTTATATCAGCTCCCATCTTTTTTAAAAAATAAGCCAAATCTTGTATATGTGGCTCTGTGGCAGCAACTTTTATTATCGTCTTACCCTTGGTTAAAGCGGCGGCCATTAAGATATTCTCCGTTCCCGTTACAGAAAAGCCGTCAAAAACAACATCTCCTCCCAAAAGTCCTTCTTTTGCATTAAAATGATATACGTTTGAACTTCTTGAACCATTTCTCTTTAAACCAAATTCTTCAATCTCCACCCCCATTTTGGTAAAAGCGTTAATATGATAGTCGATTGGTCGCGAACCTATGATACATCCTCCCGGATGAGATATCTTTAAATAACCAAATCTGGCAACAAGAGGTCCAATTAAAAGAATAGACGATCTTATCTTATTTACAAGATTAAAATCCAAATTTTCCGGCTTAATGTCTTTCGCTGTAATTTTTACTCTTCTCTCATCCAAAAAATCGACATCGGCACCAAGCTTCTTTACAATCTCAATCATGCTCAAAACATCCCCAATAAGAGGTATGTTCTCCAAGATACAGGGAGAAGAGGTAAGCAAAGTGGCCGCAATAAGCGGAGTAGCGGCATTTTTTGACCCTTTAACATCAATAACTCCCTCTAATTTGCTTCTTCCTTCAATTATTAATCTTTCTGTCATATTCTTTATTAACCCCCTCATTATAATACAGAGTGATATAAATATCAAATTATATGCACAAAGCAACCCCCCTTCGTACACCCCGGGGGTGTACGTGGGGAAGGCTAGGCTTTAGGAAATTGAGAAAGAGTCTTTCTATTAAAAAACGAGGGGGCTAGCCCCTCGTAAATTCTCTTTTTTCAATCTCTTTATCTCTTTCTCCATTGAGGAGCTCTTCTTGCTCTCTTTAATCCCGGTTTCTTGCTTTCTCTCATTCTTGGATCTCTTGTAAGACATCCAGATGTCTTTAGTCGCTTACGCAAATCAGGATCAAAGGTAACAATAGCTCTTGCAATTCCGTGTCTAACCGCATCAGCTTGGGAAATACTACCTCCTCCTCTTACCTTAACTGAAGCATAAAATTTATCTAAATAATCAAGTGTAGAAAGAGGCTCTTTCACCTTTTTTTGTAAATCAAATGTAGGAAAATAATCTTCTATCTTTTTGTCATTAATAACGATTCCTCCTCCTTTCTTTTCATAAATACGAACAACGCACGTAGAAGTCTTTCTCCGTCCTACTCCGCTGTAATATTTAGTCTCTTTTTTTGCTTTTGGTGGCATATTTACTCTACTTTAAGTTTTTTTATCCTATCTTTTCTCAACTTATTCTTCGGAAGCATACCATAAACAGCCTTTTTCAAAGCAAGCGTCCTATCTTTTTTTGTTAATCTCTCGTACGAAATCTCCTTTAATCCACCGGGATAACCTGTATGATGATAATAGATCTTATCTTCCTTTTTCTTTCCGGTAAGAACGATGTTTTCTATGTTTTTTACAGTAACGGCCTCACCCTTATCCATGTTTGGCTCGTAACTTGCACTATTTTTCCCAATTAGCAGTGTCGCTACTTCCGTAGCAACTCTTCCAAGCGGTTTTTTTGATGCGTCAATAATTTTTCTTTCTTCTTTCATTTTTTTATACAAATTCAATAATAGCCATTTTTGCCCCGTCCTCTTTTCTTGGACCAGTCTTTATGATTCTGGTGTATCCTCCCGCTCTATCCTTATATCTCGGCCCTATCTCTTTGGTCAATTTATCTGCAACATCTTTTGACAATCTCCCTGTTAGCAAACGTCGGCTGTGAATATCCTCCTCTTTGGCTCTGGTAATTAACTTTTCAATAAAGGCTCTCATCTCTTTTGCCTTTCCTTCTGTCGTCTCTATCTTCTCGTTTATAATAAGTGCACGTGAAAGAGAAACCAAAAGTGCACGTCTTTGGTCTTTTTTTCTTCCAAATCTTCTCTTGTTTTTAATTCTGGGCATATCTCCTAATTTAATTCTATTTTTTTCTTTTTTAAAGCCTTTTTAATTTCTTCAACGCCCTTTTCTCCCATTCCTTTTATATTAGCAATGCCCTCTTCCTTCTTTTTTAGTATTCCTTTCACTGTCTTTACTCGCCCCTCTTTTAATATATTCTGTGTGCGAACGGATATATCGAGATCCTCTATATCTAATTCTTCTGCCAAGCTATCCTCTTTTTTGCTCTTTTTTTCTTCTTTTTTATCTTCCTTCTTTTCTTTATTTTCTTCTTCTTTTTCTTTCTTAGTCTTTTTTGTTTCGCTCTTTTCTTTTGCCTCTTTTTTCTCATCAAAAGATGCAAATAGAGAAAAATGCTTTAACAGAATATCAACCGCATTAAAGAATGCATCCTCTGGGGTTATCGTTCCATCCGTTTCTATCTCCAAAAATAATTTATCAAAATCAGTCCTCTTTCCCACTCTCATATTTTCTACATAAAAATTAGCACCTCTTATCGGTGTAAAGATAGAATCGATAATAATTTGACCGACTTCCAATTTTTCTTCTTTTCTGTCTTCTGCAGAAGAATATCCGGTCCCTTTTTCTATCTCTATCTCCATATTTAGTGACGTTTTCTTGTCTGTAATTGTGGCTATATGGCAATCGGGATTAACAAGTTCAATCTGAGTAGGAACAGTGATACTGGAGCCCTTAACCTCTCCCTCTCCCTTTGCTCTCAATTTTGCAACTACTGCTTCATCGGAGTGAGAACGAAAACGAAGATTTTTCAAATTAAGAATAATCGTAATTACATCTTCCATGACGCCAGAAATAGTAGAGAATTCGTGTCCTACGTCTTCTATCTTGACTTTCGTTACCGCAGCTCCTTCAAAAGAAGAGAGCAAAACTCGGCGCAGACTATTTCCGATAGTAACACCATACCCGGGATAAAGAGCCTCTATTTCGAAAAGAGCCTTATTCCCTTCTTTACTTTTTTCAATAGCCTTAGGCTTAGATGGTAGTGGTATCATAGTTAAATATTTTTATTAACAATACTTTAATAAATTACCTTGAATAAAACTCAAAAACGGAAGATATCTCTACTGGTGGTGATATCTCTTCAACTACGACCTCTCCCACCACTTTCGCTTCCATCTTTTCTTTATCAAGTGCAATCCAGATAGGAGGGTTAAAGTTTTTCATTTTAACGTCATACTCTTCAAAAAGCTTCTTTTTCTTTTTAGATGTTTTCACCGATACGATATCTCCAATCTTTACCTGATAGGATGGCCTATCAACCGGCTTTCCGTTTATATTGAAAAATCCTTGCACTATCATCTGTCTTGAATGTGCTCTCGATAAGGCAAATCCTGCACGATAAACGATATTATCCAGCCTTCTCTCAAGTTTTTTTAACAATTGGTCTCCCGCCGCCTCAGTCTTTTTCTGTTTTGATATTACACTCTTAACGTAAGAAGAAAATTGTTTTTCTTGTAGATTGTACCAATTTCTAAGCTTCTGCTTCTCAACAAGCTCTTTTCCATACTGGGAAACATGACCCTTTCTTCTTTTCGGTTTTTGTCCGGGTGGATAAGGCTTTTTTATCATAGGACAAGCTTGCGACTCACACTTCTCTCCCTTTAGAAAAAGCTTTGCTCCGACTCTTCTACATTTTTTACAATCTATACTTTTTGCCATAATAATTATACTCTTCTTGGTTTTTTAGGTCGACACCCATTATGTGGAATGGGAGTAATGTCCTTAATTGAGTTTATAATAATTTCTTTCCCGGCTAAAGCACGAAGCGCAGAAGATCTTCCGGTACCAACACCTTTTACGAAGATATCAACCTCTTTTACTCCTATTTTTTGTGCTCTTTCAGAAAGCGTGTTTGCAACTTCCGATGCCGCATAGGGGGTAGCTTTTTTTGTTCCCTTAAATCCCAAATTACCCGCTGTTGTCCAAGACAAAACCTTACCCTCCTTATCGGTAAGAGTCATTGTCGTGTTATTATAAGAAGCGGAGATATACATACGAGCATGCTGAACATTTTTTCTTTTCTCTCTCTTTTTGCTCTTCTTTTTTTTATCCAAACTACCTTCTTCTTCCAGTATCTCTTCTTCTGTTTTTTCTATAACTCTTTTTTTTACCATATTAAATAAAAAATTCTAAACTCTCAGTGACTATCTCTTCTTAAGCTATCTTGATGAATGTAGGTTTAAAAGAGTAGTCGCTAAGGCTTAGTCTTAGCTCTTCTATTATTTCGGTGACGGAGGGGCTTTCTTCCCCGAACCGGCTACCTTCCTTATATTTCCTCTTACTGTTCTGTTATTTGTTCTTGTATTTTGCCCACGAACAGGAAGTCCTCTCTTATGACGAACTCCTCTATAACAATCTATTCGCTTTAATCTTTCAACAGAATCTCTTCTTTCTCTCCTAAGCTCTCCCTCTGTTCTATATTTTTTTTCAATAATTTCTCTTAATTTTTTCTCCTCGTCTTCCGTAAGCTCGGAAACTCTCTTTGATTCATCTATCTTTGCCTCTTTTACCGCTCGCTTACTAAGAGAAGGTCCCACACCATAAATATAGGTAAGCGCAATTACCACTCTCTTTTCTTTTGGTATAGTTGTTCCCGCAATTCTTGCCATTTTTTTTACTTTAAAATTTAAAGACAGATAAAACTATCCCTGCTTCTGCTTATGTTTTTTGTTCTTACAAATGATATAAACTCGGCCTTTGCGCCGAATAACCTTGCAATCTCTACAAATTTTTTTTACTGAAGATTGTACCTTCATAGATTCTCCAAATGCTTTCAAGCAAACTGTTTTTCTTTATATTTAAGTACTTGATAATTATGCTCTATCCACGATAAACAATTCTCCCCTTGGTCTTATCATAGTCATTAATCTCAACTGTCACCTTGTCGCCCAATAATACCTTTATTCTGTGCATTCTCAACTTTCCCGCCAAATGAGCGTTAATCTCTTCACCGTTTTCCAATTTTACACGAAAATGTGTGTTTGGTAGGGCCTCAACGACAAAACCTTTTTGTTTATTGCTGTTAGAATTCATTTACAGTGTTCAAGGATAACAATTTTTTTAATTTTTGTCAAACATCAAGTTAACGTTAATTCGGCTCATATCAGTTGCTATACTGCTAAGTCCAAACGGAGATGTTTTTAATATAATATCTCTTATCGCTCTATCTTTCTCAATCTCCTCCTTGGCGTCGCTAAAATCCAAGCCAACGATATCTCTCTTTAAGGAATCTATCTCTATCTTTTCATAGAGGTCAAGAGAAAAATTAATAATGGCTCTCGCCTCCTGATCTTCAAAGTCAATTCGGGAGAAATCGTAAGAAATATCTTTGGTCTCCTCTCGCCAAGTGCTATCTTCCGGAATAATTTTCATAATAAATCTATTCATATCTTCTCTGCTTATCGCTATCGCTTTAACGCGTGTCTCTATTTCAAAAATAAAATGGTCCTCGTCATCTTCTTTTTCATTAAAGTTTCTCTCCTCTATCTCAATTATATATTGTGAACTGCTCTCCAATATATACTCATCTCCATACTCGTCTTTTATCTCTTTTATTCCTTCGTCTAGCAGATCTTCTGTCATCTTCGCCTCTGCCTCTTGCATATCTCCTTCTCCTAAGTAAGGAACTTCCTTCGAGTACCCCTCTTTTTTAAGCAAAAATTCCTCTCCTTTTACTCTCCCATAAACCTCCGTTCCTTCAAGTCCCGGAAGTGCAAATTTTGAATCAGAAGGGATATTATATTCCTCTCCTGTCTGTGCTGCAACAACACTAACAAAAGAACATCCTTCATTTTCTGTTCTTCCCGGGAGAGTGAAGGCTTCTGTCGCATAAAATAGTTTTCCCTCATCGGATATAAAGCGTGTATTTTCCACATAAGAGCGTGCAGCTTCCGAAAAATCTTGACAAACCTTAATCTCTCCTCTCGTCTTTTCTTCAAGTAATTTTCTTTCTTTTATCGGGAATTCCTCAGATCTGGAGATTGTTTTGCTCAAAACAACTCCTCTTATCTCTTCTTCATCAAGAGGACCAAGCGCCTTAATTAAGACACTTCTTTCTTCTTCAAATCTTTCTACTTCCGGATAGATGATAACTCTTGTCTCATAATTTAAATAATAGAAATATCCTCCTAAAAGGAAGAAAAGAAGAAAAAGATACAATATAGCCTTGCTCTGTTTTTTCTTTTTCTTTTGCTTACCACCAAAAAGCGCTTCTTCACTCTTCCTCTCTTCTTCTGGTGGATATATATCGACTACTCTTGTTTCCATAGTTCTAATTTATATTATTTTAGAAAAATAACAAGCCCTGATTATTTTAGTATAGCTCTTATTCTTCTGACCCCTTTCGCGGAAGACTCTTCTTTAGTAATCACAAGCCTGCCAAGCTCACTCGTTCTCTCTACATGAGGTCCACTACAAATCTCTCTTGATAATATATTTCCATCAGAATCAGAAAAAGAATAGACAAGAACATTTTCCGGGTAATTTTCTTCCGGTAGGTGCAGTGCCCCGCTTCTTTTTGCGTCAGAAAGGGAGAGCTCTTCTTTTTTAATAAGAAGATCTTTTTCAATCATCTTATTTACTATTCTCTCCGCACTTTCAATCTCTTCTTTTGTCATTTTTTTGTCATAAGAAAAGTCAAAGCGAAGTCTTTCTGATGTAATATTGCTTCCTTTTTGATAAACGTTATCTCCCAAAACACTTTTTAGGGCATAATGCAAGAGATGTGTGGCAGTGTGCAATTTGGTCGTCTCTCTTCCTCCATCGGAAAGGCCACTTTTAAAAACTCCTGCCGAAAGTTTGCGTGAAAGCTCTTGATGTCTCTTCATCTCCTCAAAAAAACCTTCAACGTCCACTTCTTGACCGTTTTCATTAGCAAGCTCTTCTATTAGCTCTATCGGGAATCCATACGTCTGATAAAGAGAAGCTGCTGTCTTTCCATCAATCTTGCTTTTGTCTCTAAATTTTTTAAACTCCTTAATTCCTTTCTTGAGCGTTTTGTAAAAAACTTTCTCTTCTTCTTCTATTTCATTATACACTCTTTTGGAGTTTTTTTCTATTTCCGGATAAGTCTCCTTATATATATCGACAACTTCTTTTGCAACATCTTTAAGCCACGAATTGGCGTCAATTCCCAAAATATTTCCGTGTCTTACTGCTCTCCTTATAAGTCTCCTTACAAAATATCCCTGCTCCTTATTAGATGGCCCAATCCCCCTTTCATCACCTATAATATGCGTTGCCGCCTTTAAATGATCTGCAATCACCTCAAAAGACTTTCTTTTATCCCTGTAAGAAAGACCTGATAATCTCTCTATTCTTTTGATAATCGGTAAAAAGAGGTCTGTTTCAAAAATACTCGTCTTCTCTTGGCAAATCATCGTTATTCTCTCCAGTCCTCCACCAAAATCAACATTTTTTTGCGGCAATTTTTCAAAACCACTCTCTTTTTTTATAAACTCCATAAAGACGCTATTTCCTATCTCAATAAAACGGCCACAATCACAATTAATATGACAAACCTTATCCTTAAACTCCTCTTTATCGTGATGACCGAGTTCTTCTCCTAGATCATAAAAAATCTCACTATCGGGTCCACCCGGTTCATTTAAGGGCATCTCTTTTGGAAGACCTGCGCGCGACCACCAGTTTTCTTCATCGGGATAATAAAAGATCCTCCCGCCCTGCATCCCTTTTTCTTCGGCAAAATCGATATCTTTTGCCTCTATATTCTCATTTCTAAAAATCTCCTTCCACTTTTCTACAGCCTCTTTGTCTCTCTCTATTCCTATCTCTTCATTTCCTCTATAGACGGAAACATATAGTCTTTTGGGGTCAATAGATAACTCTTTTGTAAAAAAATGAAAGACAAACTCTAATTGTTCTTCTTTAAAATAGTCTCCCAAAGACCAGTTCCCAAGCATCTCAAAAAAGGTAGTGTGTCTCATATTGCCAACATCCTCTATATCGTCGCTACGAAAACATTTCTGAGAATTGGCAATTCTCTTTCCTTCGGGATGTTTTTCTCCCAAAAGATAAGGAACTAGCGGAAACATTCCCGAATTTACAAAAAGAAGAGTTGAGTCCTTTTCTGGCAAAAGCGAAGAAGAAGGAATGATTGCATGCCCTCTTTTTCTGTAAAAATCCAAAAATCTTTTTCTTATCTCTTTTGATTTCATAAAGTTATATCGACTCCACTATCTTTTTAAATTTTTTCGGGTCCAAGGAGGATGAACCGACAAGAAGCCCTTGAAAATTTGCCTCCTCTATATATTCTTTACAATTTTTTTCATCCACGCTACCGCCATATAATACGGGAGTATCTTTTGCCCTTTGGTTAATTTTTGATATTATGCTCTTTATAAGAACTCTTCTCTTTGCAGCTAAGTAAGTCGGGCAAGGATTTCCTGTTCCAATTGCAAAAAGAGGCTCATAGGCGATAATAATTTTTGAAAAAGATATCTTTTTTGTTATCGCCTGAATCTGTTCCCTTATCTCATCAATTGCTATAAGCTCATCTTTCGTCTCTTCGGAAACGCACAAAATAGGGGTAATCCCAGAAGAGATAGCGGCCTTAGCCTTCTTGTTTATCATATCAAAGCTTTCTCCAAATGTTCTCCTTCTCTCTGAATGTCCCAAAATAACATAGTTGCACGAAAGCTGCTTAAGCATATGAGGAGATACTTCGCCTGTTAGGCTACCGCTCTTTTGAAAAGCACAATCCTGTGCTCCAAGAGAGAGACCTTTTCCTAAATAAAGAAAGGGAAAGGGTGGACAGATTATTAATTCGCAATTCTTATTTTTTGCCTTTTTCGCTTCTGAAAAAAGATTTTCTGCCTCCTTTTTTGTAGGAGGATTCATCTTCCAGTTAGCAATAACAGATATCTTCTTCATAAATATTTTTTTAGATAAAAGAAAGAGTAGATAAAAAAAATATAGAAATTAAGACATTTAAGCTTAACTTCGCCAATCTATTTAAGTGGATCTTACTGTTCTCGCAGATATTCCGCCGCTTTTTCCGGCTTAATTGTAGATATTTCCATTCTTGCACCAAGTTCAAACCCAGCCCAGACAGAGGTTTTGGGCAATATCGTCCAATGCCAATGATAGTAACTGTGATCCATACCGTCAGATGGAGCACAATGAAGGTAAAAATTATAGGCAGGATCATTTAATCCTTTGTAGAGCTTTGAAAGCGCAACCGAAAAAGCGTCTGCCAACATATCAAGTTCATGTTCTCCTATCTCCTCAAAATATGCCAAGTGTCTTTTTGGTGAAATTATCGTCTGGAATGCCGCTTTAGATGCAAAGGGACAAATTACCAAAAAGAGTTCATTTTCATAAACAATTCTCACTTTTTTTTGCACCTCCCAGTCATTCATCTGGCAATAGATGCAATTCTTCTTATCTTCAAAATAATTTCTTCCTTTGGCAAGTGCCTTGTTTAAATCGATATCAATAAGTGGAGTTGTTAAAATCTGTGAATGAGGGTGTGCAATTGAAGCTCCCGCCTCTTTTCCATGATTATGAAATATAGATATATAGTTAACATGTTTTTTTTCTTTTAATTCCAGATATCTCTGTCTATAAAGGGCAAAAACCTCACGCACCTTTTCTTTCTCAAGCTCTCCAAGCGATTTATAGTGATCTCTTGTAATAATAACTTCGTGATAACCGACTGCATTTATAGTCTGATAAAGACTGTTTTCATATCTTCTCTCTAGCTTCTCTGCCGGAAGAAATGCAGGATACTTGTTTGGAATCGCTATTGCACTCCAATTTTCAGTAAGCTTTTCGACTTGTTTTCCATCCTCAAAAGAGACTTTCGCATTGCTTATATTTTCAAAATCGCAAAAAGGACAATTTTCTTCAGACTCTTTCTCCTTTACTCTCTCTTCTTTAAACATCTCCGGCCTTTTGGCTCTTCCCGATGCAACAACAACCCAATCCCCAGAAGAGATGTCATACCGAAGTTCAGATGGAAAATCATTTTCTCCTTTTTTGTTTTCTTCATTCATATTTGTATTATATTAAAAATAATAAAAAATGTAAAACTATAGCTCTGTCACCACGATTGAGCCATTTTCCGTTACTGCAACAGTATGTTCAAACTGTGCTGAAAGAGAGTTATCAGCAGTCTTGATTCCCATTCCGTCTCCACTGGGAGCTATCTCTTTTGAACCCATTGAGAGCATCGGCTCGAGACAAAACACCATCCCCTCTCTTATTTTGGGGCCGCTTCTTCTTTTTCCATAATTCAAAATCTGTGGCTCTTCATGAACACTTCTTCCAATGCCGTGCCCACAAAGTCCCTCTATAATAGAAAATCCGCTTCGCTCAATATGTCTTCCTATCGTATTTTCTACATCACCTATCGTATTCCCAGGCCTTATCTTCTTTATTCCTCTCTTTAAGGCTTTTTTTGTCTCTCTGATAAGCCTCAAGATATCGCTTGAAACAGATCCGACGGGCACTGTTATCGCCATATCGGTATGAAATCCTTTATGCAAAACCCCCAAATCAAGGGTGGCAATATCGCCCTCCTTTAATATATATTCTGACGGAATACCGTGAACAATAACCTCATTTATACTAACACAGAGCGCTTTTGGAAAACCTTTATAGTTCTTAAAAGAAGGCTTTACCTTATTTTTAGAAATTAACTCTTCGGCTAAAGTGTTTAATTCTTCTGTCGCAATTCCGGGAACAACTCTCTCTTTTAGCTGATTTACAATTTCCGCTAATATCCTGCCGCCCTCTCTTATAACCTTCACTTCCTCCTTGGTTTTTATATTTATCATCTCTCTTTTTCTATCTCTTTTTTAATATCCTCTTTTACCTTTTCAATGCTCTGCTCACCGTCTATTTCTATTAACACCCCTTTCTCCTTATAATAATCAATTACTGGCTCCACCTCTTCTTTAAACCACTCTAATCTTTTTTTAATCTCTTCTTCCGTATCGTCACTACGCCTTCTTTTTTTTAGTCTCTTGTGTGCCTCTTCTTCTGTGATTTTAATATGAAAGGCAGAAAAATTATTCCACTCAAACATCTCAAAAACTTCTTCCAGCATATAGGCCTCATAAAGCTTTCTCGGATTTCCATCAAAAACGATACCGGGCAAATTCTTTTTGTAAAATTCTGCCATCTTTGGCATCCAGAGAGAAAAAACAAGCGGTGTAGGAATAAGTCCACCGCTATTTAGAGTATCTTTTATCTTGTCTCCGATAAAATCGTTCTTTTTTGCTCTCTCTCTAAGCATCTCACCCGTATTTATAACCGCAAAACTAAAATCACGTGCAATCATATCAATCTGAGTTCCTTTCCCGGAACCCGGCCTTCCTATGAGAGAGATAATCCTTGGCCTATTCATACGCCAAAATCTTCAATCTCCTTAAGAGTTCTAAAGAAGACATCGCTAATTGTCCCTGACCCGTCAACATGAATCGTGGTAATCTTTTGTGAAGCAAAATAGTCAAGAACAGGAAAAGTCTTTTCTTTAAATAATCTTAATCTCTTTTTGATTATCTTCTCTTCATCCATTGCTCTCCTTTCAAGAGAAGAGCCATCAATAGGGCAGATTGTTAAATTTTTAGTCTCTTTGGTGTCAATAATAGAGTGACGCATTAAAGAGCAGACTCTTCTATTTGTATTTCTCTTAATCGATTCTTCTTCATCTACATTTAAAAAAATAACAAGAATATCAGAAACAGAATAATAAGACAAAAAGATAGGGACTGCAATCTTGGCTTGACTCTCTGTTCTCGGATATCCGTCAATAAGAATCGTCTCTTCCTTTTCTCTTAATTTATCTAAATTATCTTTTATCACAAAAGAGACAAATTCATCTTCACATAAAAAGCCTTCCCTCCATCTCTTTTCCTGCTCTTCCAGATTATATATTGTGTCATTAATCTCTATCTCTTTCTCTTTTGTATTGAGAAATACTTTCTCTAGCGCCTTACTCGATTCAAGACGCAACATCTTTCTCTTTTCTGTAAGAAGATTGCTCTGCACACTTTTCCCGGAGCCGGGTGCCCCAAAGAGAATAACAAGCTTATCTTTGGACATAATATAAAAAAATTACTTTTTAATGAGAAGGATTAAAAGATAAATAAGCTTTACTAAATAAAGATACTTATATCGTCTCATACTCTCTCATCTGTAGTTGTGCATTAATTTGCCGTATAGTTTCTAAAACAACACTCACAATAATGATTAAAGATGCACCTCCGATAAGAAAGCCAAATGCCCCCACATCGGTTAATCCGGATATCGCCATCGGCAATACTGCCACAGTAGCCAAAAACAACGCTCCTACAAGCAGAACTCTATTTAAAATATAGCTAATATGGTTTGCCGTCGACTTCCCCGGTCTTATTCCGGGAACAAAACCTCCCATTTTTTGTAAATTCTCCGATATCGTTTTCGGATCAAATGTTACAGCGGTATAAAAATAGGTAAAGAGGCAGACCAAAACAAATATCAGTCCTCCATAGACGAGTGTATTGTCCAAAAACAGAGAAACACTTTGTGCAATACTTCCCACAATTCCTTCTACTCCAACCAAAAAGCCGACAAGCATTGACGGAATAACGACAAGTGACATTGCAAAAATAATAGGAATAACTCCTGCCGGATTAAGAGTAAGTGGCAGATAGGTGGATGCTCCTCCATAAATCTTTCTTCCTCTTACACGTCTTGCATAAGAGACTGGAATATTTCTTCGTGCTTCATTAACATGAACAACGGATGCTATAATAGGAATTGCTAATAATAAGAATAAGATATACATAGGCACCATATCGGGATTAAAGGTGATATCCCTTATCACCTGTCCGATATTTGCAGGAACGGAGGATATGATACCGGCAAAAATCATTAAAGAGACTCCGTTTCCAATTCCTTTTTCCGTAATAAGTTCTCCTATCCACATCAAGAAGACTGTTCCTGCTGTAATAACCGATAAGATTGTTATAATCTCCATAATATCAAGTGCCGGGAGAACTCCTTGATTTTGAAAAAGAGTAAGCATACCAAATGTCTGTCCCAAAGCAAAAGGAACAGTCAACATTCTTCCATATTGATTCACCTTTTGCCTTCCTGCATCTCCCTCTTCGCTCTGCATCTTCTTAAGTGCCGGCCAGACTAAAGTAAGTAGCTGAATAACAATTACTGCTGTAATATAGGGTCCAAGACCAAGCATAACGATAGAAAATTGATCAAGAGTACCTCCAACAAGAAGGTCGGCGAATTGAAACATCTGAAATTGTTCAAAAAGTTCTCTCATTCTTTCAGCATCAAATCCGGGCATCGGAATATTTGCCATAAATCGAAAAACAGCAAAAGCTCCAAGAACAAAAAGAATCCTGTTTCTAAGGTCACTAATCTGGAATATTTTTACTATTTTTGACAACATATATCTATAATAATTTTTCTATTATGGTTTCTTTTTTTTCTTAACCTCTTTACTCTCTTTCTCTTTGCTCTCTTCTTCTTTCTTTTCGCTCTGCTTTTTCTTTTGCTGAGACTCTCCCTCTTTTTTACCTCTCTCTTCCTTCTCTTTTTCTTTTATTTCCGAAACTGTTCCTCCTCTCTTAAGGATAATCTTTTTTGCATTTTCCGAAACAAGACAGCTCTTTATATAAAATTTCTTTTTTGTATCTCCATTTCCAAGCACTTTTATCATCTTTCTGCTTCCCTTTGGAACCAGTCCCTTCTTTAAGATGCTTTTTGGATTAATATCGCTACCGTCATCAAAAAACTTATCCAAGGTTGCAATGTTAAAAACATATGCCTTTTTTGTAGCAGAAAAATTGTAGCCTCTGAGCTTTGGATAACGCTTAAGAGACTCCCTAATTAAAGGCTTCATCTTTCTTGTCCCTGCTCGAGAATTCTGCCCCTTTATTCCTTTTCCGGAATAGGTTCCTCTCTTTCCGCCTCGGCCAATACGCTTTTTCTTTTGTGCCTTATTTTTTGGCTTTACTTCGTGAATCTGCATAATTGATATATTTATTTTTCTTCTTTTCTTATCTCTTTTTTATTCATTTTCACACCCAATTCCTTGTTTTCTTTTTTTGGCTCTTTTTTACTGTCCTCTTTTAAGGTCTCTTTTTTGTCATTATCGCCATCTTTTTTATCCTCTCTAAATTTCAGTTTTTGAAGAGCTTTTATTGTCGCTTTTGCATTATTTATCTTGTTTCTTGTATTTCCCAAAATCTTTCCGGAGATATTATCTATTCCAACAAGAGCACATATTGTTCTAACCGTGCCACCGGCAACAAGACCTCTCCCTTCGGTCTGAGGTTTAAGTAGTATTACGGCAGCCCCAAACTTTGCCTTTACTTCGTGTGGAATAGTTCCTCCTCTCTTAATCGGAACAACAACTATGTTCTTCTCTGCTTTTTTTACAGCCTTTTCTATCGCTTGCTGAACATCCTTACCCTTAGCGAGTCCAATTCCCACCTTTCCTTTTTTATTACCCACAACAACAAGCGTTCTAAACCTCAACCTCCTTCCCCCCGCAGTCATCCTTTCAACTCTGCTTATAGATAGAACTTCGTTGTCAAACTCTTTTTTTATTTCCTTTTTTCTCATCTTTAATATATAAAAAATTAAAATTTTAATCCTTCTTTTCTGGCTCCTTCAGCGACGGCCTTTACTCTTCCGTGATATAGATAGCCTCTTCTGTCAAAAACAACGCTCTCTATCTTTTTCTCTTTTGCTTTTTTAGCAATCTCCCTGCCAAGCTCAAAAGCAGGCGCAATTTTTCCCTTCTCTTTCTTCTCAATATTAAAGTCATTAGAGGAAAGAATAACTTTTCCCTCGCTGTCATCAATAAGCTGAGCATAGATATGCTTAAGAGAACGAAAAACAACCAGTCGTGGTCTCTCTTTTGTTCCGGCAATACGAGATCTGATTGCCTTATGTCTCTTTTTTAACTTTGCTTTATCTGTCATAAGTCTTAATAATTTTAATCTTATCCTACACTCTTTTTACCTTCTTTTATTACCACTAACTCATCTTTATATCTAATTCCTTTTCCTTTATACGGTTCGGGAGGTCTAACGCTTCTTATCTTTGCAGCAACTCTTCCGACTAGCTCTTTCTCTGCTCCCGAAACAGAGATTATATCTTTAGTAATGGCAAAATCTATTCCTTCTGGCTTTTCTATCTCCACCGGGTGTGAAAAACCAACCTTAAGAATTAACTTATTGCCTTGAACCTCTGCTCTATAACCGACTCCTTTTACTTGCAACTCTTTTGTATAACCACTCTCTACACCTTTAATTATATTGGAAACTAGTGACCTTGTTGTTCCCCACATCGCCTTGCTATTCTTATTTTCTCTCTTTTTGGAAACTACTATCCTATTATCTTCCTTTTGTACTAAAATATCATCAACAAGAAAAAGGCTAAGCTCACCTTTAGGGCCTTTTGCCGTAATCTTGTCACCTTCAATATTTACTTCTACTCCGTCTGGAATTTCTATTGGTTTTTTTCCTACTCTTGACATATTGAAAAATTATAAATGTATATTTTTACCATACTTCACAAAGCACCTCTCCCCCTAAATTCTTCTCTTTGGCTTCTCTGTTTGTCATTAAGCCCTTGGAAGAAGAGATAATTGAAATACCGGCCCCTCCCCTTATCTTTTTTAATTCTTTTGATTTTACATATATCCTCTGTCCCGGTGAAGATATTCTCTTAATCTCCTGAATTACAGGCTCATTATTCTCGTTATATTTTAAATAGACTCTCAAGTATTTTAAGTTTTCCTTCTTCTTTTTGGCAATATTTTCTACAAAACCTGCATTTTTCATGCACTCGGCAATGCTATATTTCTCTTTTGAAAAAGGAATATCCACTACTTTCTTAGAAACCATTTGTGCGGTTCTAATTCTATTTAACATATCTGCGATTGGGTCTGTGTACATATTTTAGGATTAATTAAATTAGACTTTAGCTCGCTTTCCTAATTCCGGGAACTTCTCCTTTGTTTGCCATTTCACGAAAACATATTCTGCAAAGCTCAAATTTTCTAATAACTCCCCTCGGCCTTCCACATTTAAAACAACGTCTATTCGTTCTTGTAATAAATTTTGGCTTCTCTTTTGATTTTTCTATTTTTGATTTTTTTGCCATATTTTAGGAATATAAAATTAGGAAGTTAAAGGAAATCCAATCTCTCTTAAAAGTTTTTCTCCTTGTTCTCTATCCTTTGCCGATGTTACTATCGTAATCTCCATCCCAAAAAAGAAATCGGTATCATCAGCAGAAATCTCCGAAAAGACGAGCTGTTCGTCAATTCCAATAGTTATGTTGCCATCTCTATCTATCTTTGATTTTTTCACTCCTTGAAAATCTCTTACTCGCGGAAGAGTAATATTTATAAGTTTATCCAAAAAATCATACATTCTTTTTCTACGTAATGTCACTTTAAGCCCTATAGGCATCCCTTCTCTTAAACTAAATCCGGAAATTGATTGCTTTGCCGGTCTTATCTGAGGCTTTTGTCCTGTTATAAGAGCGAGATCATCTGAAACCTTCTTTAAAACCTCATCTCTTCTTCCTGTATCCTTTATTACCCATCTCCCGACACCGACATTAATAACAATCTTCTTTACTCGTGGAGAAGAAAAGAGATTCTTTAATCCAAACTCTTTTTGAAGCTTTGGGGCAATAACCTTACTATATTTTTCTCTTAAGCTTTGCATTATTATATTTTTTGGTTACATTTTTTGCAGGTCCTCTCTCTCTTTTCCATACTGACTCTTGTACTTTTATTACATTTTGTGCAAATTAACTTCACATTTGAGGCCGAAATTGGAGCAGGAAACTCTACAATCTGACCGACTTTCTTCCCTTTCTGTTGCTGTCTTTGCTTTTCGGGAGAAATATGCTTTTTTAAAAGATTTACACCCTCTACGGAAACCTTTTCATCTTTTGGAAAAACATGCAAAACCTTCCCCTTCTTTCCGCGGTCCTTTCCGGTAATTATTAAAACTGTATCATCTTTTTTTATCTTCATATTTTTTGCGAATAAATCTCTTTATACAACCTCTTTTGCCATCGTTATAATCTCCTTAAAACCTTTGTCTGCGAGCTCTCTCGGAACAGGGCCGAAGATTCTTCCTCCCCTAGGCTTCTTTGTCTTTCCATCGAGTACAACTGCAGCATTTTCATCAAACCTAATATACGAACCGTCTTTTCTTCTAAAATTATACTTCTGCCTAACTATGACGGCTCTTACAACATCGTGTTTCTTTACACTCTTTCTCGGTTCAGCCTTTTTAACCGCAGCAACTATAATATCACCAATCCTTGCATAACGACGCCTTGTTCCTCCAAGAACTCTAAAACACTGAATCTCTTTCCCTCCTGCATTATCTGCTATTTTTAAAATTGTTTCTGTCTGAATCATTTAAATAAAATATTTATACTAAAATATAACTTTCCAATTACTTTTCAACCTTTGAGACCACCTTCCACCTTTTGTCTCTTGATATCGGTCTTGTCTCTTCAATTATAACCTTGTCCCCTGTCTTGAACTGCTCATTTTCGTCATGCGCTTTATATCTTTTATGCACTCTATATCTCTTCTTATATCTCGGATGTTCTTTTACTCTCTCAACTTCAACCACAACAGTCTTATTCATTTTGTCGGAAACAATAGTCCCTTGAATTTTATTTGCCATTTTTTTCTTCTTTATCTTCTTTTAAAATTGTTTTTATCCTCGCAATATCTCTTCTAAGTCCTTGCATCTCTTTGGTATTTTTTGACTTGGAGTCAACACCCGAAAACATCACATCCTTAAGCTTCTTTTCTTTCTCTTTAAGAAGCTTTAAGATATCACTTTCTGATTTTTTTCTTATATCTCTACTCTTCATCTTATTTTTTTACAAATTTTGTCTTAAGTGGAATCTTGTCACCCGCCTTTCTCAAGGCCTCTCTTGCCTGATTTTCCGGTATGCCGTCTATCTCAAATATAACCCTTCCTCTCTTTACCGGAGCCGCATAGAAATCGACACTACCCTTACCACCACCCATCGGAACCTCTTGCCCTTTTCTTGTTATAGGTCTATCAGGAAAAATTCTTATCCACATCTTCCCACCCTTTCTTAAGTATCTAATAATCGCTCTTCTCGCTGCTTCTATCTGTCTGGCGCTAATGATTCCATTTCCTTCCACGGCTAAACCATATCCGCCAAAATTAACAAAAGAACCCTTCCTAGCATCCCCCTTTAATCTTCCTTTCCGATGTTTTCTATGTTTTACTTTTTTTGGAAACAGCATAGCTAAAACTTCTCACCCTTATAAATAAATACCTTTATTCCAATCGCTCCATAAGAGCATCTGGCCATCTCAAAGCCGTAATCAAAGTCAGCACGAATCGTTTCTCTCTTTAGTTGTCCTTGCTGAAAATGTTCCGACCTTGCAATTTCAATTCCATTTAATCTCCCACTCACTTGTATTCTTACACCCTTAACCTCTTTATGCATCGCAATCTTATAAAGAGCCTGCTTTACTACTTTTCTGTAAGGAATTCTCTTTTCCAGTTGCCTGGCAATATCTTGTGCTGCAAGAGAAGCAGAAAGCCAAGGATCTTTTACCTCTTTAATCTCCAAACGAACCTTTCTCTTGTCATCTTTTGATCCAGCTCTAATCTTCTTCTCTATCTTCTCTTTTAATTTTTTTACTCCTTCTCCTCCACGTCCAATGATAAGACCCGGTCTTGCACTATAGATAATTATTCCAATCTCTTCCGAAGACCTCTCTATCTCTATCCTTTCTATTCCGATTTCGCGAAGAAGTTCCATTAAAAAACTTCTTATCTCATAGTCCTCTTTCAAAAAAGTAGAAAAATCCTTTTCATAAAATCCTTTTGAAGCCCAGTCTTTGGTTACTCCGATTCTAAGTGCTTTTGGATGAACTTTGTGTGTCATAATATTTATATAGATTTTCTTCTAAATATCTGCTTTTTTGTATCTTTAGTGCTCTTTGAGCTCTCTTTTAATCCTTCTTCTTTTCCCGGTCTCTCCGCAGTCTTTTTAGGCATATCTTCTTTTGGCTTCTCTTCCTGATAAACTTTTTTAATTTTTTCTTTCTTACCTCTCTTTTCCTCATCAATTCCTCCCTTTGCCTTTAATACTATCAAAATATGTGATGTCTTTTTTTGGATAGGTGATGCAGATCCCCTCGCTCTCGGTCTAAATCTTTTAATAATCGGTCCTCCGTCAACTCTAATCTCCGAAATATAGAGATCTTCTTTCTTTAAGCTATAATTATGCTCTGCGTTCGCAATTGCAGACCTTAAAAGTTTCAACAAAGGTGTAACCGGTTTTTTGACGGTAAATCGTAATATTTTTTCCGCATCATCAACTCTTTCTCCTCTTATGAGATTTGCGACAAGTCGGACTTTCCTTGGTGAAATCCTCGAATATCTTAATTTTGCTTCAACAGACATAATCTACTATCTTATAATTTTATCTACTTATTTTTTCTTTTCCATGTCACGCTGCATCTTCCCTCCATGCTTAACAAACTTCTTGGAAGGGGAAAATTCACCGAGCAGATGACCGACCATCTCTTCTGTTACATAGACATTTATATGCTCTTTTCCATTATATACGCCAAAAGTGTATCCTATCATCTCCGGAGAAATAGTCGCTCTTCTCGACCATGTCTTAATCACCTTTTTTTCTCCTGCCTTAAGGTCTGCTATCTTCTTAATCAGCTTTTCATCAATATATGGTCCTTTTTTTGAACTTCTTGACATATTGTTATTAATAACTTTTTATTTCTTTCCTCTTTTTTTCTTACTTGCTCTCTTTAATATATATCTGTCGGTCTGTTTTCTTTTTCTTGTTTTTACTCCTCTTGCAATCTTTCCCCAAGGAGTCTTTGGTGAAGGCATTCCAATAGGAGCCTTTCCTTCCCCTCCTCCATGAGGATGATCTACGGGATTCATAGCCGATCCCCTTACAACAGGTCTTCGTCCCATCTTTCTTGCTGTCCCTGCCTTTTTTATCTTTTTATAACGATGCTCGGGGCAAGACACCTCTCCAACGCTCGCAAAGCATCTATTTACAACTCTTCTAATCTCTCTTGAAGGCATTCTGATATTAGTCATATTTCCTTCGTGAGCAAGAATGGATCCGGATGCTCCTGCACTTCTTATAAGTATACCTTTTCCATCAGGATGAACAGCAATATTATAGACAGACGTTCCAACCGGAATATTTTTAAGTTGCATTCTGTTTCCGGGGCTAATCGGAGCTTTCTCGCTTGTAATAATCTCATCCCCTACCTTTATCTTTTGTGGCGCAAGAATATATCTCTTTTCTCTATTTTCAAGCTCAATAAGAGCAATATCAGCACTTCTGTTTGGGTCATACTCAATAGCAATCACTTTTGCTCTGCTTTCTAGCATTTCTTGGCCAAAACTAACCTTGCGATAAAGGCGCTTTACACCTCCACCTCTGTGCCTAACAGTTATTTTACCCTGATTGGACCTTCCGGCCTTTTTCTTAATCGGGGTAGTTAATTTCTTTTTTCTCTTCGTATTCATAACACAAATTTATACTAAGGTCAAATCAATACTCTGTCCTTTTTTTACCTTAACAATCGCTTTTTTGTATCCTTTTTTTGTTCCTTCCGTTCTTCCTACTCTCTTTTTTTTGGAAGGAATATTAACTATATTTACGCTTAATACATCTACCTTATACTTCTTCTTCACCTCATCCTTAATCTCTCTCTTATTTGCACTTTTTCCAACTTTAAAGATGTAAAAATCCTTTTCTGCCAGCAAAGTAGCTTTTTCACTTATATGCGGTTTTGTAAGTATATATTTCCTCATCTTCTTTATAATTTAAAATTTTCTTTAATAACCGCTACCGCATCTTCTGAAATAACAAGATTTCTATATGATAGAAGGTCTAATGAATTTATATCCTTCGCCTGAATAGTAGATATATTTTGCAAATTGCGTGTTGCAAGAATCAAGTTCTCTTCCATTTTAGGTAAAACAAAGAGGGTACTTTTTTCAAGCTCAAAATTCTTTAAAAATTCTTGAATAACTTTCGTTTTTGGCTCTTTTAGCTCTAAGTCAGAAACAAATACAATCATATCCTTCTCCTTTTTGGCAGAAAGAACCATCGCAAGAGCTTTTCTTTTTACTTTTTTGTTAATCTTCTTCTTATAATTTCGCTCAGCATCAGGCCCAAAAGTAACTCCTCCCCCTTTCCAGATAGGTGACCTATTAGAGCCGTGTCTTGCTCTTCCTGTTCCCTTCTGTCTCCAAGGCTTTCTTCCGCCACCTCTAACTGCAGAACGATCCTTGGTGTGTGCAGAATTTTGCCTTCTGATTAAACTTTGTGTTCTAACGACCTGGTAGAGAAGATTTTGATTTAAATTAACTCCAAAAAGACTTTCGGGAATATCAATCTCCTTCTCTTTTTCTCCTTTCATGTTGTATAAAGTCGCTTTTAACATATCTTTTCAATAATTACTATCCCTCCCTTTTTTCCGGGAAGAGCTCCACAAATCGCAATAATATCTTTCTCTTTGTCGATATCTACAATTTCAAGATTCTTTACCGTAACGCTGTTTGCTCCCATTCTTCCAGCCATCTTTTTTCCCTTCATCACTCTTTGAGGATACATAGAACCGATAGAGCCTCCCTTTCTGTCATTATGCTTTGTTCCGTGAGAAGAGGTTCCCGCACCGGAAAAATTCCATCTTTTCATTACTCCTGCAAATCCTTTTCCTTTTGATATTCCTCTCACACGAACCTTATCGCCGGGATTAAAAATCTCTACGGAGATCTTGTCGCCCAAAGAAGATTCAAACTTTCCTTTAACCTCTTTCAAGTGACGATACGGCTTTTTTTTGAGAGGTTTTTTTACTTTACTCTCCTTAATCTTTTCAAACCCCAGCTGAATACCGTCATAACCGTCACTTTCTTCTGTCTTTATCTGCGTTATATCACAAGGGCCCGCCTCAACCAAAGTCACCGGAAATGCCTTTCCTTTTTCATCAAAAATCTGTCTCATTCCTAATTTTTTTCCGATTATAAAATTCATTTTTTCTTATTTTCAAAGCTAAATATCGAGGTTCCCCTCGATATTACAAAACTTGGAAACCAAATACGCTAATCCTTGCCTTTCAATTAAGTTTACATCTTTATCTCGATATTAACTCCCGTTGGAAGTGTAAGGTTTCTCAACGCATCAAGGACTTTTGCTCCGGGATTAAGAATGTCTATAATTCTCTTATGTATTCTTATCTCGTACCCTTCCTTTGATTTATTATGAACAAAGGTAGAGCGATTAACAGTATACTTTTTTATCTCCGTGGGAAGGGGTGTCGGCCCCAAGATATCACTTCCATATCTGATAGCCGTATCAATAATCTGCTTTGCACTCGCATCAATAACCTTATGGTCATAAGCACGAAGACGAATTCTAATTCTTGATTTTGCTTCCTTTTCTTTTGGCATCTATCTACTTAATAATTTTACCCACAACGCCCGCACCTACAGTTCTTCCACCTTCACGAATAGCAAATCTTTGCTGTTCTTCCAGAGCGATTGGTGCAATTAATTTTACTGTCAATTTAGCGGTGTCTCCCGGCATCACCATCTCTGTTCCTTCAGGAAGTTCAACCTCTCCGGTAACATCGGTTGTTCTCATATAGAATTGAGGCTTATAACCTTTAAAGAATGGTGTATGTCTTCCGCCTTCTTCTTTGCCCAAGATATAGACTTCTGCTTCAAATTCCGTATGCGGTGTAATGGATCCTTTCTTTGCAAGGACCTGTCCTCTCTCTATATCATCCTTCTTGGTTCCTCTAAGTAGAAGTCCCGCATTGTCTCCCGCCATTCCTTTATCTAGGCTCTTATTAAACATTTCAATACTAACGATTGTAGTCTTTGTTGTGTCACGAAGACCGACAATTTCTACCTCTTCTCCCGCATTTACGACCCCTCTCTCAATTCTTCCGGTCGCAACTGTTCCTCTTCCTTCAATAGAAAAGACATCTTCAACCGCCATAAGAAATGGTTTATCGACATCTCTTTCAGGCTCTGGGATATAGCTATCCATCGCTTCAAGTAGCTTTGTTATCGGCTCTACTGCCGCATCGTCTACGGATGACGCTTCGAGAGCTTTAAGAGCAGAACCTCTGATAATCGGTATCTCGTCTCCGGGAAACTCATACTTGGTAAGAAGTTCTCTTATTTCTGATTCTACGAGCTCAATCATCTCTTCATCATCAACCATATCAGTCTTATTTAAAAATACTACAAGTGAAGGAAGTCCAACTTGTCTTGCAAGCAAGATATGTTCTCTTGTCTGTGGCATCGGTCCATCAGTTGCAGAAACAACCAAGATTCCTCCGTCCATCTGTGCCGCACCGGTAATCATATTTTTTACATAATCAGCATGTCCGGGACAATCAATATGTGCATAGTGACGATTCTCTGTCTGATATTCTCTATGAGAGATGGAGATAGTAAGTCCTCTCGCTTTCTCTTCTGGAGCAGAATCGATATCAGCAACACTCGTCTTTTTATCAAGCAATCCTTTTAAGTGAAGAACATTTATAATTGCCGCGGTAAGAGTCGTTTTACCATGGTCAACATGACCGACTGTTCCCACGTTGAGATGAGGTTTCCCTCTTTCAAATACTTCTTTAGCCATATTTTTTTGGTTTTAAACCTAATTAATGATTAATACTTTTACGCCTTGCTATATTACACTATTTTTTTTAAAAATTCAATAGTGTAAAAATGGTTTTTTTAATTTCCTTTTTCAATTAATGTCTGGGCGATATTATAAGGAACCTCTTTGTAACTGTCAAATTCCATCGTATAGTTCCCTCTTCCCTTGGTAAGTGAGCGAAGGGTAGTAACATACCCAAACATCTCTGCAAGAGGAACTTTCGCCTTAATAACCTTTTGAGCTCTCTTCCCTTTGGTCTCTTCTGTCGCTTCCACCTCTCCTCTTCTAGAAGAGATATCTCCCACTACATCTCCAAGATACTCAGGAGGAATAATTACCTCAACTCTCATAAATGGCTCAAGTAGTACTGGGTCAGCTTTTCTGTAGGCTTCTTTAAAGCCCATCGCTCCAGCAATCTTAAATGCCATCTTTGAAGAATATACTTCGTGATACGATCCGTCATAAAGTGCAGCACGGATATTTACAATAGGATATCCGGCTAAGACACCTTCATCCATCACCTCCTCAATCCCTTTCTCAACTGCAGGAATATATTCCTGCGGAATCACACCTCCCTTAATCTCATCGACAAATTCTAGTCTCTTTTCACTATCTGCAGGCAACGGATCAATCCTTAATTTTACATGTCCATACTGCCCTCTCCCTCCACTCTGCTTGATATACTTTCCTTATTCGTCTGCCATCTTTCTTATAGTCTCTTTGTATGCTACTTGTGGTTGTCCTACCTGTGCTTCTACCTTAAATTCTCTCTTCATTCTATCTACAATAATATCAAGGTGTATCTCTCCCATACCGGAGATTATAGTTTCTCCCGTATCGACATCACCCTGAACCCGGAATGTAGGGTCTTCTTCAGCCAGTCTTCTTAGAGCAAGCCCCATCTTTTCTTGGTCTTCTCTTGTTTTGGGCTCTACTCTGATTCCTACAACAGGCTCAGGAAAAGATATCTCCTCTAGGACAATAGGACTATTTTCATCAGATAATGTATGTCCGGTAGATGTCTCTTTTAGACCTACCACCGCAACAATGTCTCCGGAATATATCTCTTTTAGCTCTTCTCTCTGATCTGCATGCATTCTTAAAATTCGGCTTATTCTCTCTTTTTTTCCGTTGTTTACATTTAATATGTAAGAGCCACTGGAAAGCTTTCCCGAATAGACTCTAATAAAAGTAAGGCTTCCGACATAAGCGTCGTTTGCCAACTTAAAAGCGAGAGCTGAAAAAGGTTCTTCGTCATTTAATTTACGAGAATCCTCTTCTTCTGTTTTGGGATTTTTTCCAATAACAGAGGGGAGGTCAGTTGGGGCGGGAAAATAGTGACAGATTGCATCAAGCACTGGTTGCACTCCTTTATTCTTTAGCGCCGTTCCACAAAATAGCGGTACCGCCTTATATTTCAAAACAGCTTGACGCAACACTCTTCTTAAATCGTCCTCGCTTATCTCTTCTCCTTCCATATATCTATCAAAAAGAGTCTCATCTTCTGTTACAACTTTCTCAACCATCTCATTTCTATATCTCTCCACTTCATCCTTCATCTCTTCCGGAACATCGCCTTCTTCAATTATCTCTCCATAATCGCCGGAAAATTGAATAAATTTTCTTGTAATTAAATCTACAACTCCTTTAAAATTTTCTTCTTCTCCTACCGGAATCTGCATCGGAACAACATCCGGTGTCAACTTTTCTTTAATTGAGTCCAGTGAATCTTTAAACGACGCACCGGTTCTGTCTATCTTATTTATAAAACATATCCTCGGGACATTATATTTATCCGCTTGCCTCCAAACAGTCTCTGACTGAGGCTCTACTCCCGCAACGCCATCAAAGATGACGACTGCACCATCTAAGACACGCATTGACCTCTGTACTTCAGCGGTAAAGTCGATATGTCCGGGGGTATCTATAATATTTATTCTATACTCATTCTCTTTCTTCTTTTCCATCTTTGTCGGTGTCCAAAAACAGGTAGTTGCTGCCGACGTAATAGTAATTCCTCTCTCTCTTTCTTGCTCCATCCAATCCATAATCGATTCTCCGGAATGAGTTTCACCTATCTTGTGTGATATTCCGGTATAAAATAAGATCCGCTCTGTAACAGTCGTCTTCCCGGCATCAATATGGGCAATAATCCCAATATTTCTATATTTTTCTATAGGATATTCTCTGGTCATATATATTTAACTATTTAGCAAGATAAGAGAAGGCTTTATTCGCCTTTGCCATCTTATGCATTGTCTCTTTCTTTTTAATCGCCTCTCCTTCATTTTTAGAAGCACTAAAGAGCTCCTCTGCAAGATTTTCTTTCATTGGTTTTCCTTTCTTCTTTTTCGCCGCACTAACAATCCATCTCATTGAAAGACTTGTTGCACGCTTCTTGTTTACTTTCATTGGAACTTGATAAGTTGCGCCTCCTACTCTTTTAGATCTAACCTCCATGTCCGGAGAGACATTTTGAATCGCTTCCTCAAATACATCAATCGGCTCTTTTTTGTGTCGCTCTTTTAAAATGTCAAAAGCGTCATAGAGCACTCTTCTCGCAACTCCCTTCTTGCCTTTCCGCATAATCTGGTTGATAAATTTAGAAACAATAACACTTCCGTACTTTGGGTCCGGGTTAATATTTTGAATTTTATATGATTTTTTTCTTTCAATTTCAAACATAGCTTTTGACTATCTCTTTTATTTTGCTTTTTTTGTACCGTATTTACTACGTGCCCTCTTTCTCCCTTCAACTCCCGTAGTATCAAGAGTACCTCTCACAACATGATATCTCACTCCCGGAAGATCCTTTACTCTACCTCCTCTTATAATGACAACCGAATGCTCTTGTAGTTTGTGCCCCTCTCCAGGAATATAGGCCGTCACTTCTGACCCATTAGAGACTCTCACTCTGGCAACCTTTCTGAGTGCGGAATTAGGTTTCTTGGGAGTGGTTGTAGTTACCTTAATACAGACACCCCTCTTAAATGGAGAAGGGTATTGAGATTTCTTATTCTTTACATTATTAAAACCAAAGGAAAGTGCAGGTGATTTATCCTTCACTTTGACTTTCTTTCTTCCTTTTTTTATTAATTGATTTATTGTCGGCATCTATTTTAAAAGTTTGTTAGATATATCTCTTCTTCTTTTGAATTTTATCTTAAGATAAAAAACAAACCACAAAGGTCTTCCAGACCTCTGCTTTGATATGTTACATAAAAAAAAATAAAAGTCAAATTTTTACTCTTTCTTTTTTTGCCTT
>PWII01000063.1 GCA_003561025.1 Candidatus Nealsoniibacteriota bacterium | reverse complement strand
GCTGTTTCATTCGCCTTTGATGCGACCTCTTTTACTATCGAAGCACCAATATTTTCTATCTTGTCTTTTAGTTCTATTTCTTCGGTGATAGTGACTCCGTCATTTGTGATGGTAGGTGACCCATAGCTTTGCCCAATAACAACATTTCTTCCCTTGGGTCCAATCGTATACTTTACTGCATCGGCAAGCTTATCTACTCCTCCCATCATCTTTTTTCTTGCTTCTTCTTGATAATAGATGTTTTTAGCCATAATTATTCAATAATTGCCAAAATATCGTCCTGTTTGGCAACCAAGTATTCTTTTTTATTATCGACCATTTTTATCTCTGTCGGTCCATATTTTGTAAAGAGGACTGTATCTCCTTTTTTAACTTCAAGGGGAACAATTTTTCCTCCCTTCATCTTTCCGGGACCAACAGCAACAACTTTCCCTTTTTCCGGCCTTCCTCTTTCCGCAGTATCGGGAAGAAGAATTCCGCCATCTGTTTTTTCTTTTTCTTTTTCCGGCTCAATTAAGACATTATCGCCGAGTGGTTTAATTTTCACTTTTTTAAACCAATGTCCTTATATAAAAGATTTAATTTCGGACATCGATACTAATTATTACAATTTATATTTTTAAGATAATGACAAACGACCTTTTTGCACAAATTTATTAGCGGGGATAAAGAGCTAATTAGCAATTACCCCTCGAGAGTGCTAAGCCCATTATTACCTATCTTTATTTTGCTGTCAAGTCCTTCTCTTTTTTATCTTAAACTATAAAAAATTGTCTCTATTTTGTTGCCAATTAAAGCTCTTAAAGGTTAAAATTATTTCCAAAATTTTATATCAAAGAAAATCTACTTCCTTTTACTTAGAAGAGAGATGTTGTAAAATTAATTGCAAAATTATTAATCTGTGATATAATTTCCTAAAATGTCAATCTTTAAAAGATTTCTCTTGTATTTGGCAGTCGGTGTTTTAGGTCTTTTTTTGGCCTCCTATTTTCTTGAAGGAGTAGTGATACAAGAAGATATATTCTTATTTTACGGAGGATGCGCTCTTGGAGTTATTAATTTTTTTATCAGGCCGATTATTAGGATTATAACTTTTCCTCTTCGCATCCTCACATTAGGGCTTTTTACTTTTTTTATTAATGTTGCTATTATTTGGTTTACAAAAGAGCTTTTTTCTCAAATATATATTGACGAAATATCAACCTTAATCTACACTACAATTATTATTTCAGCACTAGAGTTTGTTTTACATAATTTCTCTAAATAAAATTAATATGAAAGAAATACTACCAATTTTACAAATCGTTATCTCTGTCTTGCTTGTTGCGTCTATACTTATGCAAAAGGGTGGTGCAGCGATGGGAGCTGCTTTTGGACAAGGCGAAGGATTTCATACAGAGAGAAGAGGTTCGGAAAAGACACTATTTTTTGCCACTATCATTCTTGGCGTAATCTTTATTTCTCTTGCGCTTCTAAATCTTTTTCTTTAATATTTTCTTACAAGATTTATGTTTGACTCAGTAACGGGTTTTTGGCCAAAAAAATGGCCCACAAAAAAGCAGTGGCTAATGCTTTTGGATGCCTTAACTGTTAAAGAGAGGCTTCTTTTTGTCTTTTTGGCCGGTACAGCGATTATATCTTTTTTTTCCATACTACTCTCCTTTTATTATATGCAAACAGAAGAGGTTCCTACGTATGGAGGCTCTTATAATGAAGGAGTAATACAGTCAACCAGATGGATTACAATAAACCCTCTCTATTCAATGCAAAACGAGACAGAGCAAGATATTGTAGAATTAATCTTTGTAGGATTAATGCGATATGACGAAAAAGGAGATCTTGTTCCACTTCTTGCTTCATACGAAACAGAAGATAATAAGACCTTTCGTTTAACTTTGCGTGACGAAATCTATTGGTCCGATGGAAAAGAGATAACCGCAAATGATGTTGTATTTACGGTTAAAACAATACTCAATCCAAGTTTTCAAAGCAATTTAAGACAACAGTGGACAGGAGTTAATGTGGAAAAAATATCCGACAAAGACGTCTTATTTACACTAGAAGACCAGTCGGCCATCTTTCCGGAAAATTTTACACTTAAGATTATCCCCGAACACATTTTTAGCGATCTTCCACCTCAAGACTTTCGCTTTTCCATATACAATATTAATCCCGTCGGTTCGGGCCCATACCGCTTTAAAAAAATAGAAGAGAGAGATGACGAAAAAATTGAAAAGATATCACTGGAGAGAAATCCTCACTATTTTGGTAAAAAACCCTTTATAGACGAAATATCTTTTTCTTTCTTTAGAACAGAAGAAGAGTTGTCTTATGCGATAAGAAAGGGAGAAATCGATGCGTTTTCTTTACCAAGTTATATCGAGAAAGAGTCCGGTCTTAGGAAAATAAATAATTTTTCTTACTATAATTTTATACTTCCCCGCTATTTTTCAATTGTCTTTAATCTGGAAAATAGCGGTGCTGCTAGCAATATTGCCGTAAGAAGGGCATTAAGCTATGCGACAGATAAAAAAGCTCTAGTTAACGATATATTAATGGGAAATGGATTTGTTGTTGATTCGCCGATACTTCCTTCCTTTTATGAGATAGAAGAGCCAGAGAATATCTTTTCTTTTGATTTGCAAAAGGCAAAAGAGATTCTTGAAGATGCAGGTTTTAAAAACGGGAAAAAAGAAAATGATGAGCCTTTTTCTTTTACAAAAGACTTGAAAGAGGATTCACAAGGAGAAGAAGTAAGAAATTTACAAAGATGTTTTCTCTTTCTTGGTGAAAACAATGAAAGTTTCTACGAGGAAGAGATAACAGGATTTTTTGATGAAAGAACAAAAGAGGCAGTCAATTATTTTCAAGAAAAATATAGAGAAGAGATATTGGATCCTCATAACTTTAAAAAAGGAACGGGAATGGTCGCGGAAAGCACTAGGAAAAAACTTAATGAATTGTGCGAAGAGCTTTTTACAGAGACAGTATATCTGGAGGTTACAATTACCACCACGGATAATCCGATGCTTGTAGAAACTGCCAATATGCTTAAAGACCAGTGGGAAAAGATAGGAATTAGAGTTAGAGTTAAAAAAGAAGGCTTTAATGACTTTACCGAAGAAGTTATTAGAAAGAGAGATTTTCAAGCTCTACTTTTTGGAACTATGCTCACAAGAAAAGTTAATCCTCTGCCTCTTTGGCACTCCACTAAGACAGATGATCCCGGACTTAACATCTCCGGATACAGAGATGATGATGTTGATAAATTGCTAGAGACTATAATAAGAGAGAGTTGTGATAAAAAAGACGAAGCTCTCTTATTGTTGCAAGAAAAGATTATAGAAGATGTTCCCGGAATATCTCTTTACAGCAACTATTTTACATACGCCGTCTCTAACAAGATAAAAGGAGTGGAAGAAAAAAAATTGACCTCTTCTTCAAAAAGATTTGAAGATATTAGCAAGTGGCATATTAACACAAAAAGAGTATTAACAAGAAACTAAAATAAAAATAATATTCTATATAGCATCTCTTAGCTGTTTATAGAGACGTATTAACTAAAAAAAGAAAAATATGGAAAAAGAAGAATTAAGAATAGTCCCTTTAGGTGGGCTTGGTGAGGTTGGAAGGAATATGATGGTTTTAGAGTGGGGAGATAAGGCCATTATTATTGATATGGGTTTAAGTTTTCCGGAAGAGAAGACTCCGGGAGTAGATTACGTTATCCCAAACATCTCTTATTTACAAAAAAACAAAAAGCAGATACTGGGATTAGTTCTAACCCATGGCCATTATGATCATATTGGCGCTATACCATACATACTAGGGAAAATAGGAAATCCTCCTATCTTTGGCTCTCCTCTAACTCTCGGGATAACGCAAAAAAGGCAAGAAGACTTTCCTACACAACCAAAACTACAACTTAACGAGATAAATGCCGGTTCAAAGGTAGAGCTTGGTCCTTTTACGGTTGAGTTTTTTCATCAAAATCACAATATCCCCGACGGTCATGGCCTCCTTATTAAGACGCCTCTAGGAAAGATTGTTCATACTTCTGATTTTAAGTTTGACTTTAGCCCGACAAACACTCCTGTTACCGACATAGAGCTTCTTAAAAAAGTTGCTGACGGCGGTGTCTTGCTTCTTATGTCCGACTCAACCGGAGCAGAGGCGGAGGGAAGTTCTTTATCAGAAAAAGTGATAAGTAAAAATCTGGAAAAGATATTTGAGAAGGCTTCCGGAAGAATTATTACAGCAACTTTTGCTTCTCTGATAAATCGTATTCAGGACATCATTACCCTTTCTGAAAAATATAATAGAAAGGTAGTCATAGAAGGTTACGGAATGAAAACAAATATAGAGATAGCTAGAAATCTAGGATATATAAAGACAAAAAAGGGAACCATAATTTCTGCTGACAAGGCGTCTCTTTACGATGACAATAAGCTGACTATTCTTTCTACAGGAGCACAAGGAGAAGGAAATGCCGCTTTAATGCGTATTTTAAGCAAACAGCATCGCCATTTTCGTCTTAAAAAAGGAGATTGTGTTATCTTGTCATCTTCGGTTATACCGGGAAACGAAAGAGCTGTTCAGAACCTCAAAGACGACATTATGAGACAAGGTGCAGATATAATCCATTCTCAGATGATGGATATTCATGCAAAGGGTCACGCGCAGCAAGATGAACTCAAAGAGATGATAAAGATAATGAGCCCTTATTATTTCATGCCCATTCATGGACAATACTCAATGATGGCAAGTCATGCAAAGCTCGCACAAGAAGAGGGAGTGTTGCCGGAAAATATTATTCTTACCGATAATGGTCATCTCATAACTATTAACGAAGAAAAAATGAATATTGCTAAAAAACCTTTTCCCGTTACACCTATTATGGTTGATGGTTCCGGAATAGGAGATGTTGGAGGTGTTGTTTTGCACGACCGAACAGAGCTCGCATCAAGTGGAATATTTGTAATAATTGCAGTAATTGATAAAAAGAGCAGAAAGATAAAAAATTCTCCCGATATTATTTCTCGCGGATTTATATATCTTCGTGAATCACAAATCCTCCTTACAGAAGTAAGAAAAAAAGTTATGGGAATTATTTCAGAGGGAGGCAAAAAGAACAAAAGCACCAAAGATATTAAGCCGGAAATAAAGGCAAAGATAGAAAGCTTCCTGTTTAGCAAGACAGGAAGAAGACCAATGGTTCTTCCTGTAGTAATAGAAATATGATATTATAGCGATAGAAAAATTAAAACATCAATATAGCTCAAAAATTATGCGTATCTTTAGCGGAATACAGCCAACAGGTTCTCTTCATATCGGCAATTATTTTGGTGCAATAAAGCAGTGGGTTGATCTTCAAGATAAAAATGATTGTCTTTTTTGTATAGTAGACTTGCATGCGATAACCTCTCCTTATGAGATTAAGGAGTTTGAGAGCAAAGTTTTAGAAAAAGCGATTGTCTATCTTTCTGCAGGAATAAATCCGGAAAAAGCAATTATGTTTGTTCAATCCAAGGTTAAAGAGCATACAGAGTTGTGCTGGCTCTTAAATAGCATTACCCCTTTGGGAGAACTACAAAGAATGACTCAATACAAAGAAAAGTCTCTAAAGCAAAAGAAAAAAGAGTGCGCCGGACTTTTGAATTATCCTATTCTTATGGCAGCGGATATACTTCTTTATAATACCGACATTGTCCCTGTTGGTGAAGATCAAAAACAACACGTTGAGCTTGCAAGAGATATTGCTAAAAGATTTAACCATCTTTTTGGAGAGACTTTTACCCTTCCTCAAGCTCAATTACCAAAACAGGGAGCACGTATTATGAGTATCTCAAACCCAAAAGAGAAGATGTCCAAGTCCGGAGCTCCAGAAAACTACATATCCCTTTTTGACTCCCCAAAGGATATAAGGAAGAAGATAAAATCGGCTGTAACCGATACCGAAAAAACAATTAAATACAATAAAACCAAAAAACCGGGCATATCAAATCTTCTTACAATATATAGTCTTCTTTCTGATAAAAAGATAAGAGATATAGAGGACGAAATGAAAGACAAGAGCTATAAGGAGTTTAAAGAATCTCTTGCTGAGCTTATAGTTCTAAAACTTGAGCCATTTAGAAAAAAGAGAGAAGAGCTCCTAAGTAGAGAAGTGTATGTAAGAGAGATATTAAAAAAGGGAGAAGAGAAGGCGAGTGTTATAGCTCAATCAAAAATAAACGAAGTAAAAAATAAGATGGGTCTTTATAGCTAACACCTGTCTCCTTTTTAACTAGAGCTAGAGAGAGCGTCTATATTCACATTAATTTTTGAATCCCAATCCAACTCCTCATACCGAGATAAAAGCTCTCTAATATAGTCTCTTAAAAAAGCATAACTCTCTCTTGTTTTTGCCTCAAATTTTATTGTTAAGTAAGGCGCATTTTGAGAATATCTAATAACAAACATTCTATCCTTATACTCGACTCTAACGCCATCACCAACTCTTTCATCGGCAATCACCTCATCTTTATTAAACTCTTTCTTCAAAGCCTCCCCTATATCACTCATTAACTTGAGCTTTATCTCGTCATCCTCACATCCTATCTTTATTTCGGGGCTAGATATATATTTTGGAAAACTTTTAATTATCTCTGATAAATTTTTCTTTTTCTTTGCTAGATAGTTAAGAAGCTCTAGAGAAGAATAGCAACCATCATCATGCGGAAAAAATTTATCTAAAAAGTAAAAATGACCGGACAATTCACCGGCAAAAAGCGCTTTTTCTTTTTGTGCTTTTTCCTTAATAAAAGAATGTCCTGTCTGCCACATTACAGGAACTCCTCCTTTTTCTTTTATTAAATCATTTACCAAATTAGAGCACAATGCATTAAATACTATCTTTCCCCCAGGACTCTTTTCTAGGGCATTTATTGCAAATAATCCTACCAACACATCATTCCATAAAATCCCTCCCTTATCATCAACAACACCAATTCTATCACCATCAGAATCATAAGAGATGCCTATGTCAGCTCCTGTTTCTAAAATTCTTTTAGATAATCTCTGAGCAACCTTTTTTTCTGTTGGGTCGGGAGCACCAAGGGGGAAAGAGCCATCAATATCACAATTTTCTCTAACAACCTCGCATCCCGCTCTTTCTAAGAGCTCTGGAACAAAGGCTCCCGCTGTTGAAAACCCGGGGTCAATAACAACCTTTAATCCTAATGAAGAAAATCTATTTAATAATTCTTCAAAATATGCTTCTTTTATATCCTCCTCTTTTAATTCTCCTCTACCGACAGAAAAATCCTCTTTTTCTATGATGCTTCTTAGCTCTTGAATCTCTTTGCTAACCATCGTTTTTGAAAATCCGGTTCCAAGCTTAAATCCGTTATACTCTGTAGGGTTGTGTGACCCGGAAACAGAGACACATCCTTTTACTTTATAATGATATTGTGCCCAATAAGTTGTTCCTGCTAATGCAAGACCAATATCGATAACATTTACTCCCGTGCTTAAAATCCCTCTGATTATTGCTCTGCTGTAAGGCTTACTACTTAGGCGACAATCTCTGCCAACAACCACGTCTTTTATCTCTCTTTTTAATAAAAAACTTCCATAGCCCTTTCCGATTTGCTCGACTATATCTTCATTTAGGTCTTTATCAACCACACCTCTAATATCATATCCACGAAAGATATAAGAATTGATTTTCATAAAATTTTTATCTTATTTTTAATCTTCTTTCTTCATTATACAAAAATAGACTGCCTTTGCAAAAACCACAACCTGCAGGGGGTAAAACTCCTGCATTTTTTATAGTTTTGTTTTCAATTGACGGTGACTGATTTATTTAAAAACAAGAAAGCTCTTCATTGATCCTCCGAATTGTTTTATTTTCTGTTGTTGACATCAGATGTCAACAGCCATTTTTATTTTTCAAGGTTTTTTTATTTATTAGCAATCTTCCACACTCCTTTTTCTCGAAATGCAGGAATGGTTTGCCTTAAGGCGGCATTGGTTAATGAAGAAGAAGAAAGATTGTTCTTTTTAATATACTCTGCTAAAGGAATAATGTCTTTCCCTTTAAGATAAGCTAATCTTTTGTTAAAAGACTCAGATACTGCAAGGAAAATTATCTTCTCCATCGTCTTAGTGTTGTTTTTTGCTATATATTCTTTGAAAGCCTGATAATAGTTTTTCTTTTCTTTGTTTCGAATAATAACACGAGGAAAACCAAACTGTAAAAGCTGAAAGTTAATAAGAGCTCTTCCGATACGCCCGTTGCCATCACAAAAAGGATGTATTTTCTCAAAATCAAGATGGAATTTTACGATTCGATCTAAGAAATAAACATCTAAATTATTTAAATAATCTAATATAGTGTTTTCTATCATTTTTTCTACTTTCTCTGGTGGTGGTGCGATATATGTTCCAACTCTCACATATTCTCCTTTTTTCCGAAAACGACCGGCGATCTTATCGTTGATTCCTCCGATAAGCATTTCGTGGAGGAAAATAATAAGATTCTTATTCAAGTCTTCTTTCTCAGCTTTTTTCTTTTTATACTCAACAACTCTTGCTAGGTTTTTTGCTTCAAAGACCTCTCTTAAAGAAACTTCTCTAGAAATATCCATTTCTAAAAGAATCTTTTCTGTTTCATTTAGAGTCAAAGTAGAGTTTTCAATAGCATTAGAGTTATAAACATTCTCAGGAAGCTCCACTTCATCAATCATATTCAGGAGAGGCTCTTTTCCTTTTTTTAAACTATCGTACTCAAGCTTTAACTCTTGAATCTTTTTTTTATTTTTATTGTTTATAGGCATATCTCTCCATTTGTATCAAATTCACGCAAAATTGTCAATTATCCGTGAATATGTTCAAAAAACAGCACTAATTCACGTATTTTAAACAAAGAGAATAATAAAAAATCCTTCTCTTTCAAGGGCTATATTATTTTTTCTTTTTAAATTTATTTTTTATACAACAAGAGTAATCAAAAATTGCTTGAGTTTGCATAGGTCGCACCTTGGTAAATATCTCTTGGTAAATATTTAAGAGTCATTCTGGGCGAAGTGAAGAATCTCATCAAGCTCTTTGCCATTCTGAATCTCTTTTTTGGTCATTCTGAATCTCTTTTTTGGTCATTCTGAGGCTCTTTTTTTTTGGTCATTCTGAGGCGTAGCCGAAGAATCTCTTCCTGTTTTGAAGGGGTCCCTCGACAAGCTCGGGATGACTGGGGTTTTGAAGAGATTCCTCTCTTCTTGCAGGAGTTAAAGTCCCCATAGCTTACTTGGGTTGATTCTTTAGATAAGTGGTGCTATAATAGGGAGGCTTAAAAATTGAAAAAGATAAAAAATGAGATCATATGAATTAAATTATCTTATCACTCCGTCTCTTACTGAAGAAGAAGCTATCTCATATCATGAAAAGATAAAAGAGGCTATAAAGAAAGAGGGTGGTATGATAGAAAAAGAGCATATGCCTATCAAAAAAAAGTTGGCATATGATATAGACAAAAAATCTGAGGCCTACCTTACTGCCGTAGATTTTGGTATTACAGAAGAAAAGATAAAAAAGATAAAGGAGAAGATAGGCGATGAGTCAAACATTCTTCGTACTCTGCTTATTAAAAAAGAGGTAGGCAGAAAAGATGAAGATGAGGAGCCGAAGAGAAAGCGAAGATCTCTAAAGCCGGAAAAGGCAAAACTAAAAGAGATTGACGCAAAAATAGATGAGATGCTATAAAAATAATAAGGTGTATTTATAAATTAATAGGTAATCTATATGAATCTCAATAAAGTTTTTATAGTAGGTCGTCTTACAAGAGATCCGGAAAAAAGAACAATTCCGGAAAGTGGAACAAGCGTCGTAAATATCGGAGTTGCTACAAATAGCTACTTCACGGACAAATCCGGAACAAGGCAAGAAAAAACAGAATTTCATAATATTGTCTGTTTTGGAAATCTTGCCGATACAACCTCTCAGTACCTAAAAAAGGGTTCTCTTGCTCTTTTTGAAGGGAGAATGCAAACAAGTTCATGGGATGATAAGGACGGAAACAAGAGATACAAAACTGAGATAGTTGCTGAAAAAGTACAATTTGGTCCAAAAAATGAAGGAGAGACAGGAGGTAGAAAAGAATCTAACCCTGACACAAGCTCTCAAAAAAGAGAAATCCCAGTAATAGACGAAGACGATGATATCGATGTAGAAGATATCCCGTTCTAAATTATTTTCTAAAAAATATATGCAGTGTTATTTTTGTCAAAACAATATAAAAAAAATAGATTTCAAGAATACAGAGATTATTGTGCGCTTTATGTCTGATATGCATAAGATAAGACCAAAAAGAAAGACTGGTGTCTGTTCAAAACACCAGAAAAAACTTGTTAAGGCTATAAAGAGGGCCCGCTATATGGCTCTTGTCCCATACACTAATTTATAGCTTCTTGATTTTTTAGCTTTGCTATTATCTCTTCCTCGATCTTTTTCGTAAGATCGGGGTTTTCTTTTAGGAATTGCTTTGATTGCTCCATTCCCTGTCCCAGCTTTTTGTCTCCGTAATTATACCAAGCACCTGTTCTTGTAACTATTTTTTCTTTTAGTCCTAAATTGATTAATTCTCCGTGTTTGGAAATGCCCTCATTATAATAGATATCAAACTCGCCCCCTCTAAATGGAGCTCCTACTTTGTTCTTTACAACCTTTGCTCTAATTCTATTTCCTATAATATCTTCTTTGCTCTTTATTTGAGCTATTTGAGTAAGATTTATTCTAACAGAAGCATAAAATTTTAAGGCAAGTCCACCAGAAGTAGTTTGAGGGTTTCCAAACCTCTGACCAATATTTACTCTCGTCTGATTAAGAAATATAACGACCGTCCCTGTTTCTGATATTATTTTGGAAAGTTTTCTTAGCGCAGAAGACATAAGTCGTGCCTGAAGTCCAATATGATGGTCACCAATCTCGCCTGCTATTTCTGCTTTAGGAGCAAGGGCAGCAACAGAGTCCACCACTATAACATCGACTTCTCCGGAACGAACTAACGTTTCTACTATTTGTAAGGCTTGTTCCCCAGAATCGGGCTGAGAAATAAGAAGATCTTCTATCTTTACGCCTATTCTTTTTGCATATTGAGGATCTAGTGCATTTTCTACATCAATAAAGGCTCCCACCCCTCCTTCTTCTTGCGCCTTTGCAAGTATATGAAGAGAAAGGGTTGTTTTTCCGGTAGAAGCGCTTCCAAAAATTTCAACAACTCTGCCTCTTGGGACTCCATTTATTCCCAAAGCCATATCTAGAGATAATGATCCTGTAGAGATACTATCAACTTCTACATTTTTCACTTCATCAAGCTTCATTAGTGAGCCTTCCCCAAATTGTTGCTTTATCTCTTCTATCGTCTCTGTTAATCTTTTATTAACCTTTTCTTCCTTCTTTTCTCCCTTCTTCTCTTTTTTCTTACTCATAATAATTTTTTATTTTTTTATAATAGTATCTTTTATAAATTAAACTTCTTCCCAGCTACTTCCCTCATTTTTCTTGTCTTCACCGGTCTCTTCTTTCTCGTCTTCATCAATTTCTTCTTC
>PWII01000033.1 GCA_003561025.1 Candidatus Nealsoniibacteriota bacterium | reverse complement strand
CTTTCCGCAACCGATAAAAGATCTCGCGCATCCATTACCTCAGTAATTGTCGGTACTTCAAGCTCTTCCCCTACCTCTTTTAATATATTAAGCCCTTCTTTCCCAAGGCCCTGAAAGCTATCTCTGTTAGTCCTCGGCTTAAACGCACCTCCTCGCAAAATACTAATATTTTCTTTTATCCCTTTTGCAGTTCTAGTCAAAAGCTCCTTTGACTCAATTGCACACGGTCCTGCAATAACGCAAAAATCTTTTCCAATTGAAATATCGCCAACTTTAATTACCATAATCTATTAAATTTTTAGATATTCTTTCTTATTTTGCAGTCCATCCACCATCAACATAAATTATGCTCCCGGTAACATATTTTGCTTCATCAGAAGCAAGATATACTGCAGAATTTGCAATATCTTCTGTGTCTCCAACACGGCCAAGAGGAGTTGATGACAGTACAAGATTTTTAAAATCTTCCTGCTCTAAAACATCTTTTGTCATATCGGTTGAGATAAAGCCCGGAGCAATCGCATTTACTCTTATCTTGTCTCCAGCAAGATCTATTGCTCCGGCACGAGTAAGCTGAACAACACCTCCTTTGGAGGCACAATATGCGATAGCGCCATTAAATCCAACTCCTCCCAAAATAGAACTTATATTAATAATTGACCCTTGTGTGCCCTTCTCTTTCATCGCCTTTGCTGCTGCTCTCATTCCATACATTGTTCCAGAAAGATTAACATCTATCACTTTTTTCCAATCCTCATCTGTAACATCTGTTGTGCCCCCTAGTGCTCCTACTCCTGCATTATTTACAATTATATCTACTCTCTCAAAACGTTCTATTGCACTATTAACTAAATTATCGACATCTTGCGAAATAGAGACATCAGCACTTATATAAGCTGCATTTTCACCCAAATTATCTACAAAAGAGACCTCTTCACTCAAGTCAGAAAAGACAACTTTTGCTCCTTCTTCCAAAAATCTTTCTCCTATTCTTTTCCCTATTCCTGTCCCACCTCCTGTTATTATAGCTACTTTACCTTTTAGTCTCATATTATTTTATATTAAAAATTAATAATAAGTAGTCAGATAAAAATATTAAAAAAAACAGAAGGCCGTACATTTTTTGTACGGCTTTCTATCTTCTTTTCCTACATTGTTGGAACCTCCATAATCTCTACTCCTTCAGGCAATTCAAACACACTATCATCAATTTCGTCAAATTCAATATTTGTAACCTCGCTCACGATTAAATCGTTTCCTACAACAGACTCCGTCTTAATCGGTAAGCCATACTCTTTCCAAATCCATGCTGTAACCTCTTGTTCTTCTGCCACATATTCTATTACGAGGCAATCTTTTCCATCAATTGTCTCTTCACCGATAACAACAGGATTGTGTCCCAAAATATGATCTGCTAAGTCCACAATAGAACCTTGATAGACACCTTCTTCTGTTTCAAAGCTACTCTTTGTAATTACTTCTTGTGCCGGCATATAAGAATAAGCAACTCCTTCTTCCAGATCGATATAAGTAACTATATCTTCGCCTCCTTCAAATGATGCCTCCATTTTCATCTTATCTCCCTTTTGCCAATAAGTTCCCACAGACTCCATTTCTTGAAAATCTATTACCATTTCATATTTTAGAGAAGTTATCTCTCCTGAATTTGCCAAAACGCTTTCCAGCTCTCCGGAAAATTCTTCTCCTCTTTCAAATAAATCATCAATATCTAAGTCAAAGTCTTCCGGAGTCGTGGTCGTCATTACGAAAATACCACCACCAACTAAGACTAACACCCCCAATATGACTAAAATTTTTGAATTCATAATTTTAAAAATTAAGATCTATTATTTTCGACCTTTAATATTTTTTTTAACAAACTAAATCCTACCAAGAAACATTATAAGTGCAATAGCTATCACCATTATCTCTACATGATTTTTCTTTTTCATGTTCAACTTTGACAAAATAGGCATCATCAGGCTTAAATCTTTTTGCCATAGAGTAGATAATACCTCTATCAAAATCACATGGATAAGGATTATCACAAGTAATTTCTATCTTTTTTTTATGTATCTCCTTGTAGTGATAGTTGCCAATACCCTTCTTTTTTTCCTTTGTATTCTTGTCAAATAATATCTCTCCATTTAGCCGATGATTTAGATGATATGCAATATCAATTGAAGAGAGCGCTTCATAAATATTCCCTATTTCGGAAGGAAATTCAGCATTGTCAAAAATAGCGCTTCCAATTTCATAGAGAGTTGATGAATCAGCAACATTTGCAATATAGGTGAAGGCGTCAAGCCAATTCTGCTGCAAGTACCATTCTCCATGTCTTGGGTTTTCAATTCCATTGTCTGCCAAAATTTTGAGACCAATTTTTCTCATAGACCCAAGCGCATTAACAAAAGAAAGGATTGTCTGTCCATTTACTTCTACTCTATTATCAAAAGCTCTATACTTTTTCATACTTTAAAATTAACATAAGAACCAAAAAAGACAAATTAATTTTTCTATTCTATCTCTAAATCAACAACTCTTGTCTCATTCGGTTTAAGATTACCTATCTTGATATTGCCAATTCGTACTCTCTTTAAAGAAATAATGTTATAAGAAAGCTCATCCAGCATTACTCTAATTTGATGCTTTTTCCCTTCTCTTAAAATTATTCTTATTTTTCTCTCACCTATGATTTCTGCCTTTGCTGGAAGCAGTTTGCCAAACGTCTTTGTCTTCATTCCTTTTTCAAAGATTTGCACCAAGTTGGACCTTACTTTCTCTTTTAAAGAAACTATATATTCTTTTTCATATCTCTCTTTTTGCGATAAGACCTCTCTTGTAACTCTTCCATCGTTTGTAAGTAGTATTAGCCCTTCCGATTCTTTGTCCAGTCTTCCTACCGGATAAAGCCCTTTCTTCTTCCATCTCATAATTACGCTAT
>PWII01000078.1 GCA_003561025.1 Candidatus Nealsoniibacteriota bacterium | reverse complement strand
CTCTTTCACGACACGTTCGCGACGGCGGGACGCCGGGCTTTTCCGGAAGTGCCGTATTTCGCCCCCGGAAACGACTCGGCCTGGAATCAGGGTGCCCGGCCGCTCGCCGAACTGCCGGAACGTACCGGCGATGAAATCGCGGTTGAACCCATTGATGGCGTTCCCGCAGCCAGGGAACACGTTGTTATCCATCCGGACACGTCGACCGCCATCGTCTGCGACCTGATTTTCAACATCCAACCTCCCCAACCGGTCTGGACGGCTTTCGCGTTTAAATACATCAACGGTTGTTACGGGCGTCCCGGTATAACCCGCCTCTTCCGCAGCATGATTCGCGACAAGGCCGCTTTTTGCGACTCGGTCCGACGCCTCCTGGCCGGCCACCGGTTCGAACGTCTCATTCCGGGCCACGGACAAATCGTTTCGTCCGGCGCCATGGAGATCCTTCGGAACGAAATCGACCGGTTATGAGGCCCCCTCTCTTCCACTCATTCCGATTCGCCCCAAAAGCCTTTCGAGTATTGGCAAAAAATCCGGAAGCGCGCAAACGGCCGGACGCCGCCCGGGACCGCGGGCATCCCTGCCGGCAGAATAGCTTAAGGAAAGCGGCATCATGCCGCCGCCTATCGATTCCGCAATTCCTCCACCACACGAGGAAGGGCCTGCGCCGCCGGTTCGCCAAGGCATTCAAAAGCCTCGAGACCGACCGTATCGGGAATCTCCGGATTCACCAGAATCTTCCGGGCGTGCGAGGGGGCGAGAAAGGCGAGATTGGCCGCGGGGTAAACCGACAACGATGTCCCCACGACAAGCAGCACGTCGGCCCGGCGGACGATGTCTTCGGCGCGCTCGAGTTCGGGGACCCTCTCTCCGAACCAAACCACGTGCGGACGAAGTTGGCCGCCCAACTCACAGGTGTCGCCCAGGCAAATATCTTTCCCACCCAGCTCGTAAACCAGCGATTCATCAGCGGTGCTGCGGGCCTTGTCGAGTTCGCCGTGGAGGTGCAGCACGTTCGTCGAACCGGCGCGCTCGTGTAGATTGTCGATGTTCTGGGTTATGATGGTGACCGCAAAATCCTTCTCCAGCTCCGCCAGCGCCCGGTGTCCGGCGTTGGGTTCCACTGAATACAACTGCCGCCGGCGGGCATTGTAAAACGCCAGGACCTTCTCCGGGTCCCGCCGCCAGGCATCCGGCGTCGCGACGTCCTCAATACGGAAATCATGCCACAAACCCCCGCCGCCCCGGAAAGTTCGTATTCCGCTCTCGGCGCTTATTCCCGCACCGGAAAGGACAACGACGTGACTGTGCGGCAAGGCTCCGGTCATGGTATGGCGCTTCGTTCGGTTACGTTCGATCGCCAATCTGAAACGCCGCCATCCCAAAGGTCAACCTTGCCTGATCGCCACTATTGGCCGGGAAACCTCCCGTGTGCTTGCCTGCCGCCGATGATTTCTTCGGCGGGCAGGGATGCCCGCGCTCCTGAAGATTCCATTCTCTTATCAATCCCCCGCTTCCCCATTGCGCGAACAAGCTCGCCTCCGGCGATGACACGGACCAGAATCGGTGCCATGGTTTACGGCAAAGAGATTTCTCTCAACACCAAGGGCTTTTCCGACATCCACGACGTGACGCGTCAGGTCGGCGAAATTATCGCCGAAAGCGGGATCCGTAACGGCCTGGTCTCCGTCACGTCGATCGGCTCCACCGCGTCCGTGACCACGATCGAATTCGAACCGGCGTTGGTCGAGGACTTCCGGGAGCTGCTGGAAAAACTGGCCCCGGTCGCGCAACCCACCCGGCACGGCAGCACCTGGGGTGACGACAACGGCTTCTCTCACCTGCGCGCCTCCCTCATGGGCCCCGGGGTCGCGTTGCCGCTCGTGGAGGGAGGCCTCCTCCTGGGCACCTGGCAGCAGGTGGTGGTCGTCGACCACGACAACCGTCCCCGCGACCGCCGCATCCGGGTCCAGGTGGTCGGCGAGTAGAGAGATGCCTGGCCCAACCCGGCAAGAAATTCGTGCCACGAACGACTTCGGCTTGACGGGAACTGTTTGTGCGTCATATTGTGCTGCATGAAGACGGTAACGATTCGCGAGGCCCAACACAATCTTGCCGCCGTACTGCGGCGTGTCGAACAGGGGGAGCAGATTGAAGTGATTCGGCGAAAGCAGCCGGTGGCGCGGATTGTTCCCGTTCGACCGGTCGGCGACGCTTCGGGAAAAATCGACTGGTCGGACCTTCCGGATCGTCTTAACCGCATTTGGAAAGGCGCCGCAGCCGGACGCTCGACCGACTCCATTCTCGACGATCTTCGCGGCGACCGATGAAACAACCTTACCTCGATACCAGCCTGGTCGTTAAACTCCTCGTCTCCGAGCCGCTCAGCGACAACGTCCTCGCTTTCCTGCAGGACCGGCGACTTGCCGTTCCCTACACGAAGTTGATTGAAATCGAGACCGTCAATACGCTCTTCGCGAAAGCCTTCCGCAAAGAAATGACCCGTTCTCAGTTGAAGCAATGCCAAAACTTGATCGGCGATTTTCTCAAACAAGGCCGCTTCTTTCGACCGGTTTTGTCTCTCGACGATGTCGCCGCGGAAGCCTTGAAAACCCTCCCCGGAATCACCGGCAGTACCGGTTGCCGAACACTCGACTTGATGCACGTGGCGAGCGCGAAGCTCCTTGGTTGGCGCGAGTTTGTTTCCACCGACAAGCGCCAGCTTCAAGCCGCCGAAACCGCGCGCCTTAAACCGGTCGATCTGACGACCTGGACTCCGCCCGCTTTAAGTTAAAAGGGAAAAAGGAAGAAGTAGGAAATGATAACCGATTTTTGAGGAAAGCCCGCACAATCGCGAGAATCCTTGCCCGCAGATTATTCTAAGGAAAACGGGCGGGCAGGGATGCCCGCGCTCCCGGCTTCAGGATTGACGGCTGAATATTTGATCATCCTTCATGAGGTTTAAGCCGCGGAAGCCGGAGACACACCTTTCGATGAAAACAATCCACACCCTCGCGCAACGCCTCCCGGACATCCCGCGCTGGGTGGAGGTCCGGGCGTTGCT
>PWII01000038.1 GCA_003561025.1 Candidatus Nealsoniibacteriota bacterium | reverse complement strand
CTCAGAATGACGGTAAGAGAAATGCCTCAGAATGACAAAGAAAGCATCTCAGAATGACAAGAAGATAAAGAGAGTTCTTCGTTTTTTTAATAAAGACCAATATTGTGAAAGAATAAAAAAAGGACTTGACAAGTATTTTTAAAACGATAAAATTAAACTAGCACTCCAAAGAGGAGAGTGCTAAAAGGTCGGATAAAAATCAAAAAATTAAAATCTATGGATATTGTACCAAGAAGACCATTTAGAGACTTAGATGATTTTTTCCAGGATGATGATTGGTTTTTTCCGGTTTTTTCAAGAAAGTCTTCTGATCCGGAAATGGATGTATATGAGACTAAGAAAGAGGTTATTGCGGAGATTAGTCTGCCTAATGTAAATCCTGATGATATCAAGGTTTCTGTTGAAAACGATATACTTTTGATTACAGGAGAGATGAGTGAAGAAAAGGAAGATAAAGAGAAGAGTTACTGGAGAAAAGAGATTAGGAGGGGTTCTTTCCAAAAAGCGACACGGTTACCTGCAAAGGTTGATGAAGGGAAGGCGGACGCTACCTATGAGAAGGGTGTATTAAAGATAACCTTGCCTAAGGCAAAGGATGAGAAAAAAGAGAGAAAAGAGATAAAAGTAAAAACCAAATAATTTTTCCTGGATAAAAAAACCCTGCATTTTACCATGCAGGGTTTTTAATTTTTTTTGAAATTACCAGTCATCTTCTTCTGAGTCGTCGTCATCTTCTTCTTCTTCTGAGTCTTCATCTTCGTCATCATCCCAGTCTAGATCTTCGTCTAAGTCTAAATCTTCGTCTAAATCGTCGTCTAATCCTAATTCATCATCGTCAGGTAAATCTAAGTCATCTTCTTCTTCGTCATCCATCATTCCAAAAATTTTTTTATTGATTTCGTTTTGGTCTGAGAGGAACATATTTTTATTGTTAAAAACTTTTATTTTACCTCATCGCATCCAAGCTAAAGGATGCACCCGACCTTTTTACTAGCAACATTATAATTTTAACAAGACGATTGTCAATAGGTAAAAATGTATAACATAAAATAATCTAAAAAGAAGCTGTTTTTTATAAAAAAAAGAGAGATAATTATTTTTTATGAAAAAAGGATTTATTTTTATTCTAGGGTTTGAACTAAAAGCATTTTCATGCATTTTTTTCATTTTGAAGCACTCTCTTCTTTTTTTACCTAAGATTCTTCGCTTCGCTCAGAATGACGAGGCGAGAGATAGTCTAGGATGATGTGGAGAAGATTCGCTCTCCTCTCCTCTTTTTGTGTCATTCTGAAGGAGTGAAGCGACTGAAGAATCTCTATCAAAAGAGAAAGGGATTCCTCGACAGGCTCGGAATGACTGGGTTTTTGATGACAACCCCCCTTCGTACACCCCGGGGGTGTACGTGGGGAATTGGGTTTAGTGCAGGATTTACTAATATTTTATTAATATTTTTTTGTCTTTTTTTTTGATATTGTTATAATGAAAAGGATGTGGAAAGTGACCAAAAAAAATAATATAATTTCTGCTTGGGTTTTGTGGCACTACGGAGTTGCACTTCCTTATACCTATAAAAGATGGGGTGATGTCTGCAGGTTTAATTATGATTATTTTTCTATTCCTTTCCTGCTAAAAACTTTTTTTACTCCATGGAGAAAATATAGTTTTTCATATCAAAAGGGCTTTGACGCAGCTCGTTTTTTTGAAGCTCTCACATTTAATGCCTTTTCTCGTTTCATGGGTGCTCTCGTAAGGTCGATAGTAATTTTTATAGGAATTATTTCACAAGTAGTAGTATCTCTTCTAGGATTGTTAGTCGTTTTTTTCTGGATAATAGTACCGCTACTAACTATTCTAAGTTTATTATTTTCTTTACGATGGCTAATCTAAACCTTAAAAGCGCAGAGATATATAAAGCGGTCTTTTGTGATAAGATAATTTTTTTTAGAAAAGCAACTCTTTTTAAGAGAATTTTTATAGCCCTTTTTCTGGTTTCGTTTATAATTCTTATCTTTAATACTTATGCTGTATATTTTGGAATAGACTATACTATAGGCAGTTTTTCTTTTTTTGCCAGTCTCTTTTTTGCATCCTTTTCTCTATTCTTGCTCTTTTTTCAGATAGATTTATTTTTTAATAATTTTCTCAAAAAACCAAAGCTCCTAATGGAAATTACTGATGCGGCAGAAAATATTGATAAGATAAATATTGCCGATTATCTCGCCTTTGATTTGGCGAAGATTATAGAAAAAGTTTTAAATAAAGGAGGGGCGGATTCGTATCTTTTGCTTTACTTTCTTTTGCAGGACAAAGATATAGATTTTATATTTTACCGTGCTCTGCTTGACAGAAAACAGGCTATAAATGAGCTAAAAACAATATTTGAAGAGAGGGGTGACATGAAAGAAGAAGGATACTCGGAATGTCTTAAAAAGACCATTAATGACTCGCTTCTTGTTGCGGCAAAGAGAGGGAGTGAAAGAATTACTAGGGGAGATCTCTTTATAGCTCTTAGCGAGCATAATCGCTACCTAAAGGAGACTTTTTATAGAACGGGAGTTCGAAAAGAAGATATAGTTGATCTTGTTTCCTGGAGGGATAGATTGCTGGAAAAAGAAGACCCTCTTTTATATAAGAACTTAATTAAAAAGGGAAGAATCGGAATAGAGTGGGCTTCCGGACATACTCCCTTTTTGGATAAGTTTTCTATTGACTGGACAAGTAAAATTAAGCATGAGGGGTTTCCGGAAACAGTAGGACACGAGAAGGAAGCAGATTCACTGGAAAGAGCACTTTCAAGGAATGAGATAAATAGCGTAATTTTAGTCGGTGAACCAGGTGCGGGAAGGAAGAGTATTGTTAGAAAAATTGCCAGAAAAAGTTTCTTGGGTGAGGGCTTGCCGGAGATAAATCATCATCGCTTTATTGAAGTAGATATACCCTCTCTTCTTGCACAAGCCGATGGAATAGAAGAGACAGAGCAATTTCTTGATAAGTTATTTCATGAAGCGACAGTTGCGGGGAATATAATACTTATTATCAATAATTTTCATAGCTATATAGGGGTTGAGCAAAGGCCGGGAGTTGTCGATATAACGGGAGTATTGAATTCTTATCTAAACTTACCCCAATTTAGGGTTATCGGAATTACGAGCTATATCGGCTATCGGCAAAATATAGAAAAAAATCCAACAGCGTCATCTCTGCTTGAAAAAATAGAAGTAAAGGAGGCGACGAAAGAAGATACGCTTATCCTGCTTGAAAGAACGGCTCTCTCCTTGGAAAACAAATATAAGAAATTGATATCTTTTACAGCGATAAAAAGAGCGATATCTCTTGCCGAGCGTTATATGCAAAACGCACCTTTTCCTGAAAAGGCGATAGACCTCTTGGAGGAAGCGGTTGTTCATATCAATCAACACAGAGAAGATTTACTCTTGCCGGAACATGTAGATAAGATTGTTTCCGAAAGAACAGAAGTGCCGGTAGGAGAAGTTGATGAGCAAGAGAAAAATGTTTTATTAAATCTAGAGAGTCTCTTGCATGAAAGAATGGTAAATCAGGAGACCGCTGTAAAGGCCGTCTCTTATGCTCTGCGAAGATCTAGAGCTGATATAGATACGAGAAAGGGGCTAATAGGGAGTTTTCTCTTTTTGGGCCCTACAGGAGTAGGAAAGACAGAGATGAGTAAAGCCATTGCCGCTGTCTATTTTGGAAACGAAAAGAAGACAATTCGTATCGATATGTCTGAATTTCAAAGTATCTCTGATATTCATCGACTTATCGGTTCGTCAGATCAAGAAGGGGTGCTTACTTCTAAAGTGAGAGAAGATCCTTTTTCTCTAATTCTCCTTGATGAGCTGGAAAAAGCCCACAAGGATATATTAAATCTATTTTTACAAATATTGGATGAAGGGCACTTGACTGATGGGCTGGGAAGAAAGGTTAATTTTGAAAACTGTATGGTTATTGCTACAAGTAATGCCGGATATCAGATTATTCTCGAGTCTGCTGAAAAAGGAACGGATTGGGGAGAAGTTAAAAATAAAATTTTAAAGAGAATATTTCAACAAGGAATTTTCCGGCCGGAGTTTGTTAATAGATTTGACGATGTTATCTTGTTTGAACCATTAACAAAGGAGAATCTTGTTGATATAGTCGGTCTTCAGCTTGATAAGATGGTGAAAGGGTTGGAAGAGCGGGAGATAAAGCTTGTCGTAACAGAAGAGCTAAAGGAGAAGATAGTTGAAATAAGTTATGATCCGACATTTGGGGCACGTGAAATGCAAAGAGCGATACAGAATAACATTGGTGACGTTCTCTCTTCAGCAATATTAAAAGGAGAACTTAATAAAGGAGATACTTTTAGTATTGATCATCGAGATTTTTCCTTAATAAAGAGATAGAAAAAAAGCAAGAGCTCATCTCCTTAATTTAAAATAAAAAAAAGGGCAAAGAAGCCCTTTTTTTGTTGTGGGATGAAAGGGGTTGACAAGTTATTGATTGTGGAATAAAATGGAGGTACTTATATAAAAAGTGGGGAAAAGTGGGGATAAATAAGGGGAAAACTACTATACCCTGTGGAAAACAGATGTTTATAGGAGAATATACATACAAGATAGACGATAAAAAAAGGCTTGCTGTCCCTTTGAAATTCCGTGATGAATTAAAGAAAAAAGCGGTTATTACAAGGGGACTTGAGAGGAGTCTTTTTCTTTTTCCTGCAAAGGAATGGGAAAAGATGGCAGAAAAGATGAATAATCTTCCGTTTGTTCAGCAAGATGCAAGAGGGTTTTCACGACTTATGTTCGCCGGAGCAATGGAAGTCGATTTTGATTCCTTGGGTAGAATCCTTATTCCCGACTATTTAAAGGAGTATGCATCGTTAAAGAAGGAAGTCGTTTTTGCCGGAGTTCATAAGAGAATTGAGGTGTGGGATAAGAAGCTTTGGGAGGAATATAAGAAGAAGACAGAAGCTGAAATAGGGGATATAGCGGAAAGATTAAAGGAGCTTGGGGTATAGTTTACAAATATGCATATACCGGTTTTAAAAGATGAGGTTTTGCACTTTTTAAATCCAAATAACAACGAGAACTTTATTGATTGTACCGCAGGACTTGGTGGGCACTCGTATGCGATACTAAAAAAGATAAAGCCGGATGGAAAACTTCTAGCGCTTGAATGGGATAATGAGCTTTGTGAGATACTTTCCAAAAAAAAGAATAAGAGATTTATTGTTGTAAATGATTCCTATACTCGGCTAAAAGAGACGGTAGAGAGATTAAATTTTTCTTCGGTAAAAGGAGTTCTGTTTGATCTGGGGTTTTCCAGTTTTCATGTGGATAAGAGCAAAAGAGGATTTTCATTTATGCGAGATGAAGAGCTTGATATGCGCTACAACAAGAACAACCTTCTTACAGCTAAAGATATTGTAAATAATGAGAGAGAAAAAAACCTTATCTATATCCTTGAGAAGTATAGTGATGAAGATTATGCAAAAAAGATTGCAGAAAAAATTATAGAACGGAGAAAGGAAAAAAGGATAGAAACAACAAAAGAGCTCGCTAATATCATTGAGAGTGCAGTTCCTTCTTCATATAAAAGAGAGAAGATACACTTCGCGACAAGAACATTCCAAGCGATAAGAATTGCAGTAAACGGAGAGTTGTTAGGGCTTCCTTTTGCCCTAAAACAAGCACTGGATGTATTGGAAAAAGAAGGAAGAATGGTGGTTATCTGTTTTCATGGAGGTGAAGAAAAGATAGTTACTCGTTTTTTTCGCAACAACAGAGTAAAAATTATCACACCAAAAGCGATTACCCCCTCAAAAGAGGAGGTGAAAAAAAATATTCGTTCCAGGTCGGCAAAATTATACGCAATAATAAAAAAATAAGATGAAAAATGGTTTTAATATAATTTGTGGATTACTTTCTGTTTTAGCATTTGTACTTATCTCCTTCTCTATCTTTCAGATCGTTTCACTTACAAACGAGACTCAGCTGGTGCAAGCTTATCAAAATGAGATTAATGGTGCTTTTAAAGAGAGAAGTAATGGAAAATCTTCAGAGGAAGAACCTCTCTCTTTGAGGCTTGTTGAGGAGTATGCGAAGGAGAGGGAATTTACAAATATTAAAGAAGTTAGTTATCTAACGGTAACCGCAACAGAGGTTGTTGCTAGATAAGATGAATGACAATCGCTTATGGCTAGTTTTTGTTTTTTTTGTTGTTGTATCAGGCGTTTTGTGTTGGCGCCTTTTTTGTTTGCAAATTATTGAAGGAAGTAAATGGAAAGCACAAGCTCAAGGACAGCAACGGCTTTTTACTCAAACTAAAGGAGAAAGGGGAAATATATATATAAAAAGCATAAACAGTCAATTCGTTCCTGCCGCGGTAAATAGAAACAGGTATCACGCCTTTATTTCTCCCAGAGACTTAAGGACAGCAGGAAAATTTGAAGAATTTAATAAAGAAGATTTTATCAACAGAGTTAAAGAGATACTGGAAATCGATAAAGATATTATTTTGGAAAAGATAGAAAAGGATAACGCGTATGAGGTTTTAAAAAGAAATATTACGGAAGAGGAGCTGGAAAAATTAAGTGAGATAGACGGAATTCATATAGATGAAGAAACCAGTCGCTATTATCCCGAAGGGGAGCTTGCCGCTCATGTGATTGGCTTTGTTGGTGGAGAGGGGGTTGGACAGTATGGTGTAGAGCAATTTTATGAAAATGTAATTGGTGGCAAGATAGGAACGAGAGAAGGGATAAAAAATCGTTGGGGAGCTTTAATTACCAAAGATTCTGCAAAGCCGGGAAGTGATTTGCATCTAACAATTGACTACAATATTCAGCACTTTGTGGAGAGAAAATTAGAAGAGGCGCAAGAGAGGTTTGATGCGGAAGGGGGAACGATAATAGTAGGAGACCCAAAGACTGGCGAGATTTTGGCACTAGCTAATTTTCCCACTTTTGATCTTAATAACTATCGGCAAAGTAATACCGACATTTTTAGAAACAGTGCAATTCAGCAAACTTTTGAACCCGGATCTATCTTTAAGTCAATAACGATGGCAATTGCACTAGAAGAGGGTGTGGTTAATCCCAATGACACCTATAACGATTTTGGATTTGTGCGGATACACGGAAGGACGCTTCGTAACTACGGAGAAAGATCATACGGAGAGGTCGATATGACGGAAATTATAAAATACTCCATTAATACGGGGATCGTATATGTTAAAGACCAGATAGGGAATGATACCTTTGTAAGATATTTGGAGGATTTCGAATTTTTTACACCGACCGCAATAGATCTTCACGGAGAGGTATATTCTCCAAATAAAAATTTTTTTGAAGGTCATGATGTCAACTATGCAACTGCCTCTTTCGGGCAAGGGATAGAGATGACATCTATGCAGATACTTAAAGCTTTTTCTGTTTTGGCAAATGGAGGAAAGTTGGTTCAGCCTCATATTAATAGCAATTTTTCTGAGAAAAAAGAAGATAGAAGAATTCTTTCAAGTGAAGCGACAGACTTAATTACAAAAATGATGATTGAAACTGTGAATGATGGATTTGGACATAGGGCAAAGATAGACGGATATTATACTGCGGGCAAAACAGGAACAGCTCAAGTACCTTGGTCAAAGCTTGGCATTAGGAGATCGGGATATTCAGACAAGACAATACAGGCGTTTGCCGGCTATGCCCCTGCTTATGACCCCGAATTTGTAATGATCGTTAAACTTGATAATCCTTACACACGTTCTGCCGAGGCATCTGCAGCACCAATATTTCAAGAAATCGGAGAGTATATTCTAAATTATAAAAAGATACCGCATGACTATATAATAATAGAATAAAAGATGATAAAAGAGATAATTAAAAGGAAAAAATTAATTTTTTTGATGGGGGAGAGAAGAGAGGATATTTTATCAATATCTATGCTTGTCTTGCAAAGAAATTTCTCAATTTATCACTCTAAGAAACCTCTTTCTTTATTTGATTTTTTTAAAGTTTTAAGAAGTGATGTAATAATTTTTGAAGACGATGAAAATATAAAGATAGAGGAGTGGAGAGCTTTTTTTACAAATTATAATAATGTTTTTTGCGTTATTACCGAGATGAAAAAGAGAGCAAGAGCAAAAAAATTTTTACGTAATTTTTCAAAATCGTGGAATATTATTTTAGATTTTTCAGTAGCAAAGAAGATTAAAGATGATAAGAGCAAAAAAATTACCACCTTTGGAATAGAAAAGAAGAGTGCGGACTTCTATGTTAGCGACATTAACCAGAAAGAAAAAGAGACAAACTTTAAGGTGAATGATAGAGCTAGCATTATTCCATTTTGGATTGAGGGAAAACTAACACACAAGGAGATATATGGAGTCTTATCGGCACTTTGTATTGCAAAGGCACTTAACCTTAATCTGGTACAAGTCTCATACTACATTAAAGAAAAATTACCCCCCTTTACCAATTAGAAGTTTTCTGTTAATCTTTCACAGAGTGAGTTTAATGGCCCCATCGTCTAGTGGCTTAGGACGCCGGGTTCTCAGTCCGGTAACACGGGTTCAAATCCCGTTGGGGTCACAGTTTGTCTGAATAAGCAAATATCGATTAAGGTAAGGGAAGTTTATTTATAAATTATAGGGCAAATGAAAACAGTTTATGGCGTATCTATCTTGGCGGGAACAATAATTGGGGCAGGTCTTTTTTCCTTGCCATATATTACCTCTGTAGTTGGAATAGGAGTTATGCTCGGCTATATGGTCTTTATTGGATTAATATTATTATTGATCCATTATTTTTTTGCAGAAATATGTCTAAAAACTCCTGATTATTTGCGTTTGCCCGGATTTGCAAAATATCACCTTGGTAAAAATGCTCAAAAGATAGCATATTTTTCCGGAATAACAGGGATGATGGGTGCAATTTTAGCCTATCTTATTTTGGGAGGGGAGTTTTTGACAGCACTTCTCTCTTCTACTTTTGGAGGAGACACAGTTCATTATACGTCAATCTATTTTGTTGTATCGGCAGCTTTTATTTTTTTTGGAATCAAGGCAATTTCCAAAATTGAGTTTTGGGGAATTGTAACCTTTTTCATACTTCTTCTTCTAACTTTCTTTAGAGGGTTTAACGAGATATCAACAGAAAAGCTTTTTTTTATAAGAGAGGGAGCTTTTGATTTTTTTCTCCCCTACGGAGCGTTACTTTTTGCCTTTTGTGGCTTAGCCCTTGTTCCGGAAATTGAGGAGACGCTCTCTTTGGGAAAAGAGCGAAAGAAACTTTTAAAGATTATACCAATTGGCCTTATAATCTCTTTCTTTATCTCTCTCTTTTTTATCATTATTATTCTTGGAATTATGGGAGAGGGTACTACCAGAGAGGCTCTCGTAGGTCTTGAGGATTATCTTGGAAACGGTGTAACATCACTTCTTCTCGTCTTTGGGCTTCTTGTTATCTTTACCTCTCTTATTACAATCGGATTAACGGTAAAAAAAATTCTCTGGTACGATCTCCAGATACCTGAGAAAAAGGCGTGGGCAATTACTTGCTTGGTGCCATTTTCTCTCTTTTTGTTTGGAGTAAAGGACTTTATAACGGTAATCGGAGTTGTCGGAGCAACGATGATTGCGATAGATGCGATACTTATTCTTTTTATGTACGAAAAGATAAAAGATAAGAGAGTTAGAATTATTACCTACCCCTTAATTGTTCTCTTTCTTTTGGGAATTATTTATGAAGTATATTATTTCTTTGTATAAAAATGGTTATTGTTAATATCTTAATATTTATCTTCTCTTGCTTTCTAATAATTTTTGCAAGCAGAACAATTATAGACTCATTGCACAGAATGACCTGTCGCTTGGGCTGGAAAGAATTTATAGTTGCTTTTTTTGCCGCATCGATTGGTGCAGTAATTCCCGAACTTTTTATTGGTGTAAGAGCAGCACTGAAAGGGGTTCCGGAGCTTGCTCTTGGAAGCATAATTGGACAAAATATTATCTTATTTACTCTTTCTGTTGCTATCTGCACCTTTATATTAAAAGAGATTGTTGTAGAGAGTAGAACGGTAAGAGCGGGAGCAACATTTGCACTTTTGGCCGTTATCTTACCCTTTATTCTCTTGTGGGATGGTGTCTTATCGAGAAGTGATGGAGTTATACTTATTCTTTCGTGTCTAGTCTATATTTTTTGGCTCTTTTCAAAAAGAGACCATTTTTTAAAAAAACACGAAGCACCTCTTCCAAAATGCTCACCAATGAAGGATTTTTTATATGTCTTTATCGGTTTTTTGTTTGTAATTCTTAGTGCAGAGGGAATTATCTATTCTGCAGAAAGATTAAGTATTATACTTGATATTCCGGTTGCCCTTTTTGGACTTTTTGCAGTCGGTATCGGGGTCGCATTACCGGAAACATTTTTTTCAATTGCGCTCGCAAAGAAAGGACATTCATGGATGATTTTAGGTGGTCTGCTTGGTGCTGTTGCTCTTTCTTCGACACTTGTTTTGGGAATAGTTGCAATTATTAATCCAATCGAGGTTGTGAATCTAGCATCGCTCCGTGTTGGACAATTTTTTCTTATATCGGGAGGCTTCTTTTTATTGTTGTTTATAAGAACTAGCAATAAGATAACAAAAAGGGAGGCAATCTTTCTTTTAGGGGTTTATCTATTATTTTTACTTTTTGAGCTTATTCTAGTCTCTTGATATTTTTCGCCTTTGGTGTTATTATTTAGCCTATGTTTGGTGAAGTATTTTATATTCTTATTTTCATCATAGTTTTTGTTGTAGCTCTTTTTATCATTCTCTTTTTTATAAGAAAGGCAAACTTGGATGTAGAGAGACGCTTAACCGACCTTATCGTAGATCAACTTAAAGAGATTAGGGGAAGTACCGATAATTCTGCAAAAGATATCAATAATCAGATGAACTCATTTATTCGTGAAACGGCCGATATTAGGCAAAAGATGAGTACTATGCAGGAGACAGTAAAGGGCATATCCTCTTTTCAAGAGGTTTTTCGTTCTCCAAAGATAAGAGGTGAATGGGGAGAGGCGAGCCTAAAACATCTTCTAAAAGAATATTTTCCTGATGCTCTATATACTTTTCAGTACCCATTTTCTTCCGGAGAAAAGGTTGATGCGATACTAAAACTTCCTGATGAAAAGATACTTCCAATTGACGCAAAGTTTCCTTTAGATAACTTTAGAAAGATGGCAGAATCTGACGGAGAGGAGAGAGATGAATATAGGAAAAAATTTTTGGATGATGCAAAAAAGCATATACAAAAAATTGCTGAAAAATACATTCTTCCTTCCGAAAACACAGTCGATTTTGCGGTAATGTATATTCCTGCGGAAGCTGTCTATTATGAGATAAATATGGCGCACAATATAGATATTTCCGAATATGCAAGATCAAAAAAGGTCATCCTGTCTTCGCCAAATACATTCTATTTAACATTGCGTGCTATAGAGCAGTGGTTTCGTGACACGGCGATATCAAAGCAGGCACATGAGATATTACAACGACTTACAAGGATAGAAAAGGACGGGACAAAGCTTTCAGATGATTTTCGCAAACTAGGATTACACCTAAAAAACGCTGTATCTTCTTATAAGTCATCAAAAAAGAGAGTAACATTATTTGATAAAAGAGTTAAAGGAATTTTAAAGAGTAAAAAAATAACCGATCTAAAAAAGATAGAAAAATAATTTTTTAGAAACTATAAAAATGATTGCTGTAATAAAAACCGGCGGAAAGCAATACCTTGTTTCTCCCGGAAAAAAAATAAAAGTGGAGAAGCTAGACGCAGAAAAAGGGTCTAAGATTAACTTTAAAGAAGTTCTTCTTTTTGAAGATGAAAAAGAAAATCTTATTCTTGGAACTCCATACATTGAAGGAGTAAGTGTAATAGGGGAGGTGATTGAAGAGGGGCGAGGAGAAAAAAAGACAATCTTTAAGTATAAGCCTAAAAAGAGATATAAGGTAAAGAGAGGACATAGACAACCTTATACGGAAGTAGAAATAAAAGAGATTAAAAATAAAAAGTAGAGG
>PWII01000056.1 GCA_003561025.1 Candidatus Nealsoniibacteriota bacterium | reverse complement strand
TCATGTTTTTAAATACTTTATTGTTTTTTTTCTGCTTTTTCAAAAAGATATCCTATTCTAGTGTTTCTTACTTTCTCCCCGTATTCATTCTCTACTTGCAAAAAACATTGCGCTGCTTCCTGTGATAAGACCCAAGTACATTGACTGTCTACCAACTGACAACTCATATCTTTCTCTAAACACTCCATTCCAGCAAGAAGCTCACAGGTACTTATGGCTTCCGGATCATCAGAACATATCTCCCCGCTACATCCTCCTATAAAACACTCTTTGACTAAATCATTTTGTTCTTCTAAAACAACTATTTTACGAGCTGTGCCTTGTGCCGGATAACTCTCCAAGACTACTCCCTCTGTCCACACTTCCACCTTCATTCCGGTTCTCAGATCTTCAAACTGGACACTATTTTCTTCATAGTCTAGAATATCTGTCTCATCTTCCACAGTAACCCATATAGCATCTCCCTCAAGATCTTTTCCACTACCATCTTCAGCTACCAAGACACGGTTTTCAAGGATAGAGTAAATCTCTACGGAGATGTAATAATCTTCAGACAAAGGCTCTTCAACTTCAGAAGTATTATATAGATAAAAAACACCTATTCCTAGAACCAAGGCAATAAAAATGAAAACTAAAGTTTTATTCATGTTTTTGTTTATATTTTATTTACTCTTATTTAAGAATACCACAAAACAAAACCCCTGAGAAGAAAATCTCAGGGTTTTACGGCTTGCTATTCCGTAGCTTTAGCGAAGGATAGCTGCCGGGATAGGTATCCTTCGCTAATCCTCACTTCGTTTCGGTTTAGTCTTCGGACTACCAGTCCGCCCTTGAGAGAAATCCTTCTTCAAAGCCACGGAAACAAGCCTTTTGTATGCAAAAGATTTGCCTGAGCCGGTTTTCAGATATCGCTCAAAATCTTCTGCCTCTTTTCTCGTTTTAAAGACACCGTACCATACTAGCTTCCAAGGAATCCCATGAACTGTTGATGGTACTAGTTTTTTATTGTGTTCTTGAAGTCTTTTTCTTATATCGCCAGTAGATCCAAAATAGAAAGTATGAGATTTTGAGCTAGAGAGAATATATGTATAGTACATATTGTTTTACGGCTTGCTATTCCGTAGCTTTAGCGAAGGATAGCTGCCGGGATAGGACTCGAACCTATACTACGAGTGCCAGAAACTCGCGTCCTACCATTAGACGACCCGGCAATAATATTACTTGAGATATCTTCCAACTACAACCAAGCTTGATCCCACTCCCATTAAAAATCCTATTGCGAATTGCAAGGCAACAACAATCGGCAACATTTCTAGGAAATATTCATACAGATTTACTTCAAGCGTAATATTGTATGTTTGAGGGATTAAAAATCCTAAAAGAGAAAGCGCTACAAGGGAAGTAAAGGCGGCAAAACATCCCACCAAAGCCCCCTGAACAATAAATGAACTCCTTATAAAAAGATTTGATGAGCCAACAAGACGCATAACTTTAATCTCTTCCCGTAAACCATAAATAGCCAACTTTATAGTGTTGTAAACCAGTGAAATAGCAACTATAGAGAGAATAATAGCAACAATGAGACCACCTCTTCTAATATTTTCTGTTGCTGTAAATATTCCGGCAATAATCTCTTCTCTGTTTGCAAAATCAATACTATAAATCATACCGCCATGATCTCTTTCCAAATAATCTGCTATCTCTCTATATACAAAAGAATCATCTGCACTAATATTAAGTGATGCAGGAAAAGGATTATCTACCTCTTCAAGCGACTCCATTAATGATCTTCTATCTCCAAACCGCTGAATAAATATAGTCATTGCTTCATCCCGTGAAATATACTCGATATTATTTACTTCAAAGTTATCTTCTAAGTCTTCTTTTAATTCGAGTATTCTTTCTTCAGGAATCGTAGTTTGAAAATCGATGGTAATATCAGCTTTTTGCTCAATATCGCTAATAATAATTTCTACTACTCCGGATAAGAGAAAAAGCAAAACATCAATGCTTATAGTAATCATTAAAACAAAGACCGCAACAAAAGAAAGACCACTTTCTCTATAAAAGTTTTTCCATCCGAGGCGAAGAGCTCTTCTTGTTGAATTGATAAATCTTTTTTTCATACAATAGATATTAAGTCTAGTTTATAATATAAATCTTCCCTGCTGAGAATCTCCTACTATCTTGCTATCCTTTAATGTTATGACTCTTCTTCCCAATTCATTAACGATCTCCTTGTCATGTGTTGCAAGAATAACCGTTGTACCACTGCTATTTAATTTTAACAATAATTTTAAGACTTCTCGTGTATGATATGGATCCAAGTCACCCGTCGGTTCATCCGCTAATATAACTTCAGGGTCATGAATTAGAGCTCTTGCAATCGCTGTCCTCTGCTTTTCTCCTCCAGAAATTTGATGAGGAAAATGAAGTGCCTGCTTTACTAACCCCACTGCATCTAAAACCTCTGGGACATACCTTTCTACATCTTTATCGCTTGCACCAGTAACTTCCATCGCATAAGCAATATTCTCATATACGGTTTTAGTCGGCAATAGCTTGTAATCCTGAAATATTGTTCCTATTCTTCTTCTAAGTAGGCACGCTTTTCCTGCAGAAAGCTTATGAATGTTTTGACCGTCAAAAAAAACATCTCCTTTTGTCGGTTTTTCGTCTCCCAAAAAAATATTAAAAAGTGTCGTCTTTCCTGCTCCGGATCGACCAACAATTGAGACAAATTCTCCTTTTTCTACCTTAAAAGATATATCTTTTAAGACGATATTCTCTTTTTTGGTAAAATAAGGAGGATAAATTTTTGTTATATTGTTAAAAAAAATCATCTTTAATTAACTCTAATCTTCCATCTAATACTTCTTCTACATTCGACGTTTCTTTTTTTGTTCTTAAATCTTTTACCATCTTATAAGGATGCAATACATAATTTCGTATCTGGGTTCCCCAACTAACCCCTGAAACTTCTCCTTTTGAATCTTCTACTTCTTTTTCTTTTTTATCTTCTTCAATCCTCTGCAACTTCCCTTCAAGTATCTCTAATGCTATCTTTTTATTTTC
>PWII01000029.1 GCA_003561025.1 Candidatus Nealsoniibacteriota bacterium | reverse complement strand
TGTGACAGTGCAATAACAACTCTATAGGCGATAAGCAGAACCAAGACTACAAAAAATAATTTCATAAGTATCGGCGGAACAACAAGAGCGGTAAGTCCGATATAAAATCCTATATAGATATAAAATGGAGAACGTATCTTATCGATAATGTCTATCGGTAGTTGCAGAAGATTATTATCTTTAATTCGTTTACCTAACTTACGAAGAAAAATCAATTTAAAGACAAAAAATCCGACAACAATTGCAAAAAAGATAATAAAAAAGAAAAAATAATCAAAGAGAGTGTTATTAAAATAGCTAATCTGAAAAAGAGGATTGTTTAAGAAATTTGAAAGCATTTTATCTATTATTTAAGTTAATATTTTAATCTTAAAAAGTTATTTTTTCTTAATAAAGTTAACTAGCTCCATCGGGAACAGAATTGTTGTGTTTGGCTCTCTTGATGCATCAGTCAACGTTTCAAGATACCTCAAGATAATTGGATCTGTACCTAATATATCACCCGCTTCTTTTAATTTTTGTGCTGCCTGATACTCTCCTTCCGCTAAAATAATTTTGCCTCTTTTTGCTCTCTCAGCCTCAGCTTGTTTTGCAATGGATCTCTGCATCGCTTTCGGAATTTCAACATGCTTTACCTCAACTGCAGTAACTTTAATCCCCCAAGGGTCAGTCGATTCATCGATAACCTTGTGCAACTTTTTATTTATCTTTTCCCGCTCCGACAAGATCTCATCCAGCTCTGAAGCTCCGGTAACTCCTCTTAGCGAAGTTTGCGACATTTGCGAAGTCGCTTTTCTATAATTTTCTACATCAATAATCGCTTTTTGCGGGTCTACAATTTTATAATAGACAACCGCATCAACTCTAATTGGTACGTTATCTTTTGTTATTACGTCTTGCGAAGGAACATCTTGAGTAACAATACGAAGATCAACTTTTTCAATTCTATCAATAAAAGGGATTATCAAAAATATACCCGGCCCTTTTATTGCAGAAAATCTTCCAAGTCTAAAGATTATCCCTCTCTCATATTCATTCAATATTTTTACCGATAAAATTAGGAGAACAAAAAGTATAATAAAAAAATAGGTCATATCTAAAAGATTAAAATAATATATCTATATCCTGATTCTAACATCTTTTAAAAAAAATAAAATATCCTTTCTAGATATTTTTTTTAAGAGAGCAGAATCCTTCTTTTAAGAGAGCAATCTTATGGGGGTTGTAAACTGCAACTGCGGGATGAAGCAAGGTAACTACAGTTATCTTCTCTCCTTTTAATTTTACCCTGAAAGACTTTCCATGAAGGGCTGTTATCTTATTAACTATGCAAATAATATCAAATTTTCCCAAAATATATTCAGCAGAAAATCTACCTAAAGTGACTATAACCTTTGGCTTGATAATATCAATCTGTCTATCTAGGAATGGTGCATATATCTTAATCTCTTCACTATTTGGGTCTCTGTTTTGAGGCGGCCTATCTTTTAAGATATTGGTAATATATACATCCTTTCTCTCTAAAGAGATATGCTCTAAGCATATATCAAGAACCTTCCCCGCGCTACCACAAAATGGCCTACCTGTCTTCGCTTCGCTCCTGCCCGGAGCCTCTCCGATTAAAACTATTTTTGCATTATGACTTCCTTCACCAATTACGGGAAAGTAGTTGTTTTTTATCCTCTCAGCATAGAGTGGAGATTTTTTTAAATTTAATACCTCCTTCTTTATCTCTTTTAAAAGACTACTTCTCATCTTTTAGTAGATTTACTAATACCTTAAGCTCTTTTTTTGAAAGATTTTCTTTTATCTTTTCTTTTATCTTCCGAATATCTTTTTTAGCACTATCTTCTTCTATCTCTCCCCTATCAATTCGCTTTTTAAAAATATCTTTCTCTTTGTCATTTAAAAAATCTTCATCCATTATCTTTTCAACAACATCGCTCTCCTTTATAATACAAAAAATATCTTTTTTTCTCTTTTTATCCGTATCAACCAGCTCCGCATTTCCGTTAAAGATATCTTCATACTCCTTACAGGAAAAGCATCTCTTATTATATTTACATGGAAAATATCCCGTTTCTACCGCGTCTTTAATAGCACCTGCTATCTCCTTTATTGTCTTTAAGTGATTTTCAATTTCTCCAATCTTATGCTCTGCCGGACTATCATCGTGCTGAAGATACCAATAGCTGGTCTTTTCTATTTCAAGCGGTAAATTTTCTTCTGCCAAAATCCGATAAATGGGAAGTTGCAGGGATTGATTTGATTCTCGATTGTTCCCCGTCTTAAAGTCGATAATATGTGCTTTTCCGCTCGGAAGAACCTCTACCCAGTCTATGTTACCGACAAGCTTAACATTATCTCCTATTAGATTAACGCTTGGCAAGAATTTTTTTATTTTTGTAGATGGTCTTTTTAAAAATAGTGATTTTTCCACTCGCTCCACCATCTCTAAGCCTCTTTTTTTGAAATCTTCTTCCTTCTTAGATGAAATAAAGCCACCCTTAAGACCTCTATATCTATTAAAAATATCGCTAAATCGTTCTGTTAGAGAAATTTTTATTCTCTCTTTAATGGGAACATCTATAAGATCTTCTATTGTTTCATGAACAGCTGACCCCAGTGAAAGATAGGGATTAACCGTCTGTATTCTGTTTCCCGTTTCAGGATTCCTATACTCATAGCCCAAATAATAAGAATGTGGGCATCTTGAAAACAGTGAAATTGCAGAATAAGAGATCCAAAGTTTTTTTTCTTCGTACATTTTTAGAAAGCAAAAAATAATCCTTTAATACAAGATTATATCAACATTATTATATGGATATTTACAAAATAGAGGAGTAGAATAAAACTCCTGTAAGAGATATTAATAGAGTTATTTTTTATCTTTCTTTCTCCTTTAGGTCCCAAAGTTTTTCTCTATTTTTATCGCCTATACTAAATTAGTATTTGTATATCGCTCTCTTTTCTAAACTCTTCAACCTCCTCTTCAAACTGCTGATAAAATTCTTGCCTCATTATCTCTTCTTTTATCTCTTCATATGTTCCGATTTCCTCTTCTTCAACACCATACTCTAACATAAGTTCATAATATTCTTCATATTCTGCTCTTATCTCCTCCTCTGTCATATCAATGTCTCCCTCTTTTACTGCCAATTCATATATCTTCTCTTGTATTATCGACATAAGAACATCTTCTTCAAGATCACTTTCGGTCATTCCCTGCTCTTCATACAACCTAACTATATCTTCTCTATCTCTAATATCACCCTCATCACCAATTATCACCTTATAAAAATCATCGATCTCATCTTGAGTCACCTCTATATCCTTGCTCTTAATATAACTCCTCGTTAAGAGCATGCCAACAACCTCATCCTTAACCATCTCTCTTACTTCTTCTTCTTCCATGTCAGGCATATAGTCCCTCCATTGACCAACAAGAACATTGAACTTTTCAGTGCTAATTGTTTCGTCATTTACTCTTATTGCAATATCACCTTCTACGTCATTAATATCCACATCATTTATAAAAAGTGCAATCTGCTCTCCATATGACAAAACAATAAAAGAGATAAAAACTGCAAAAATAATAATCCAAAACCAACTCTGCTTAAATATATTCATAATTTTTATTTTAATTTTTTAATCTATTTACTCTTCTTCCTCTTTAAATTCTTTTTCTTCTTCTGTGCTTATTTCTATCTTTTTGTCTTCTTTTTTTGCTTTAATAATTAAATAGACGACAAGAATAGAAAAAAGAAAATAGAGAGCACTCCCCAGTGTATGAATGCTATACACCTCTTCTCCCCTTATTATAACCAAATCCCAATTTAGGGCAAGACGTATAAAGTGAAAAAGCCCCATCAATGTAAAGTAGAAAAGGAAGATATGTCTTAAAATTGTAAATTTTCTCATCTTATCAATAATTATTAAGCTTCAATGTAAGTATAACAGAGTAAATATAAAATGCAAAGACTATGCAGGGGCTAAAACCCCTGCAAAGCTGGCTTAAGAGCCGAATGTTTCCCACTCATCATCACAAAAATCAATCTCTATGTCGTTATTGGTGTTTATTTCTATATTCTCTGCTTCTCTCAAAAATCTTGATGGATTAGAGTGCTCTCTCTTATGATGATTATAGAGTGGATAAAGAAGAAAGAGCCTTTTTTTAGCCCTTGTAACGGCGACATAAAATAGTCTTCTCTCTTCCTCTATTAATTCTTCTTCTAGTGAAAGACTGTGAGGAAAGTCACCTTCTTTGAGTGATATAATGAAGACATTATCCCATTCCAACCCTTTTGCTTGATGAATTGTACTCAATACAACTGCATCTTTTTTTGGTAAATCACTTTCATAATTTTCACTCAGTGCAAATTCTGCAAACATATCATCTACGCCTTCATACCTGCCGGAAATCTCTTTTATCTTTTTCAAATCCCCTCTCCTTTCTGTAGCATTATCAAAAGAAAGATTAAGGTATTCGTTATAAAAATCCTGCATAAAGATATCTATAGCCTTTTCAGTCTCTTTATTAAGGGCCTTTCCAAGTAAAGAAAAAATCTCGGAAAGACTCTCTTTTGCCTTTTTTGATGAAAGTAATAAAAAAATCTTATCCCTTTCTCTAAGAAGAGAGACCATGTTTTCAATTCCCAATATTTTTTTGGTAATTTTACGTGCATAAGTATCACCAATCCCCTCCTTTCTTGTAAGAATTCTATACCATGAAACTTCATCATAATAATTGTTCAATATCTTAAGAAAAGCGATTAAATCTTTGACATGAGATTGTTCAAAAAAACGAACACCTCCTCTCAGCAGATAAGGTATTCTTCTCTTTATAAGCTCCATCTCAATTTCCACTGAATGAAAGTGAGCTCTAAAAAGAACGGCTGTTTTTGAATAATTACCCTCCTTCTCAATATAGTCGGCAATATATTTTGCTTGATTAAAAGAATTTGAGCAAGGATAAACGATCGGTTTTTCACCACTTCTCGTGCTTTTTAATCTTTTTTCAAGTCTATTTTGATTATTTTGTATCACATTATTTGCAACACTTAATATTTCACAAGTGCTTCTATAATTCTCCTCTAATCTAAATATTTTTGCGTTTGAATAATTTTTGGAAAAATTAAGAATATTTTCTATATTTGCCCCACGAAAAGAATAGATACTTTGTGCATCATCACCTACCGCTAGAAGATTATTATTTTCACTGCTCATCTTTCTTGCAATCATATCTTGGATAGTATTTGTGTCTTGATACTCATCAATTAAGATATAGGAAAAACTTGAAGAAAGCTCTTTCCTGATATCATTAAAAGAAAGAATCTTATCCCAATTAAAGAGAAGGTCGTCAAAGTCCATCACATTCCCCTCTCTTTTCCTGTTTTGATACTCTTTTTCAACCTCCTCGATAATAGAAATCATATCTTCGTTTATATATGGAAAATGCCTACCTGTTATCTCTTCCAAGCTTTTTTTTGAATTTACAGAAAGAGATACAATTTTCTTTATAACAGGCGCTTTTGGCACCCCCTTCTCCTTTTTTTCTTTTAGTATAAGTGATATCAAATTTCTAGAGTCTTCTTCATCGATAATAGTAAATTTAGGTGCATAACCTATTCTTCTTGCATAATTCTTTAAGATAATATTTCCAATATGATGAAATGTTCCTCCCCAAATATCTCTCTGCTCTCTTTCTACAATATCAAAAATACGAGAATTCATCTCGTTACTAGCCTTTTTTGTGAAAGTAAGAAGTAGGATTTTTGAAGCAGGCACCCCTTTCTCAATCAAAAAAGCTGTTCTGTAAACAAGAGTTCTCGTCTTTCCCGACCCGGGGCCACTTAAGACAAGAGAGTATCCTTCGCCATTATAAACAACGTTGAGCTGATCTTTGCTCAGCTCTTTTTTGTAATTAGCCATAAATTCAAAGTAGTGTCACTTGCTTCTAATCAGCTTCTTTTTTTGAGTATTATATGATAGTCCAGAAAAAAATTAATCTTCATAACTCAACTCATCATCTTCTTCTTCAATTTCCTTTTTTATCTCCTCAAACTCATTTTCAATTTCAATTAGGCGCTTTTTGCTGTCCTTAATTATTTTTGCCGCATCTTTAACTTTTTTCAATCCCTCCTCCAAATCAACATCATCTCTCTCCTCAAACCAGCTGGAGATATCTGCTAACTTTTTTAAATTCTCACTTAAATTATTTTTTTGAGCCATCTTTTATTATTTTTTTAATACTTTTTACCTTTGAAGATACTGTTCCATCAAAGAAAAATGTCTCTATTGTCTCTTCCTTTTTTAATTCTCTAATGGACTTAACTATCTTATCATCTTTTTTAATTATAGCATAACCAAGATTAAGTTGCTTTTGCGGGTCATTGGCTTTGACTATCTGCAAAAACAGGTTAAGCTCATCTCTCTTTTGTCTTATCTGGTTCTTAAAGTTATAAAGTATATTTTTCTTAAGGGAGCTGACTCTCTCTTTTTTTTGATAAGTCAAAAAGATAGATTTTTGAACATTCTTCTGAATCTTGTTCTGGTTATCCTCATATTTCCTAAAAATAATTCCAAAAAATTCGGAAATCTTATCAAAAAATATATTTATACTCTCTCTTTTTTTCCCAATAATCCTTTCATAAGAGATCTCTATATTTTTTTGATAACGACCAAGAACATCTCTTGCTCTTTTGTAACCTCTCATTAAATAACTTGCTGCAGCAGTTGGAGTTGACAATGTCTTGTCCGCCGCAAGAGCAGCAAGCGTAACATCTTCATGATGTCCTATTCCCGCTACAACCGGTACTGGGAAATTTACAATCTCATAAACAAGCATTTCATTATCAAAGGCAAGCAATGACTGCAATGACCCTCCCCCACGAATAATAACCAAAACATCTATATCTCTCTTCTTCATCGTCTTTACCGCATTCAAGAGATCTCTAACCGCCTCTTGCCCTTCTACGCGTGAATCGCATAGACAAACCTTTAAACCAACTTTTTCCAAGTTATTGGTAAAATCATGTATTGCCGCTCCTTTTATAGAAGTTACCACCCCTATCTTCTTTGGGAACAAGGGTATCTTTCTTTTTCTGCTTTCATCAAAAATACCTTCTTTAGTTAGCTTCTTTTTTAATTTCTCATACGCAAGCCTCAACTTCCCTTCCCCGACAAGCTCCACTGTTTTTACTTTAAACGTTAAGCTTCCTCTTGCTCTATAGATATCCGCACTTCCCGAAACGATAACCTGCATTCCATCCTCAATTTTAACTCCACACATTCTATATATTGAACTCCATATAGCACAATTTATTATATCACCCGATTTTTCATCTTTTAAAGAAAAGTAGAGGTGGCCACTCGCTGCTCTCTTGAGCTCAGAAACTTCACCAATAATCTTAACCTCCAATTTTTTTAAAATGCCATTAACTACAGATATATAATCCGATACAGTTATTGGGTTTTCAAAATTAAATTCTCTACCACTCATTTTTTTATCTTTATTATTACTCTCTCTTTTAGATGACTTCTAACATTTTTTAAAAATTAAGTCCACCTCTCTCTTAAACCCTTACACGAAAGCCGACAAGCCTAATTTTTTTATTATTCTCTGTTAAAAGCCCCAAAAGCAGAGAAATACCTTTTTTATAGTAAAAATCATTATCATATCTTTTAGCGTCAAAGGATATCTGTCTTGTCCGCGTCTGAAAATCTTCAAAACGACAAACAACGGTTATCCCTTTTATCTTTTTATTCTTTGCTTCTTCAAAGACTTCATTAACTATTTTTTTGAAAGTCTCTATAATTTTTGCCGAATCTCTTGTGTCTTCTTGAAAAGTGTGTTCTCTTCCAATTGATTTTATCTCTCTCTTCTCTTCAACGGGAGAATGATCAATTCCACGAAACATACAATAAAAGTCTTCACCTCTTTTGCCAAGCATCTCTTTTAACTCTCTTTTAGAGAGAGTATTGGCGTCTTTTACTCGTGGCTCTTTTTTATCTAATTTTCTTCCGATAATTTTTTTTGTCTTGGGCCCAATTCCGGGAACAACCTCTACCCCCATCTTTGAGATAATTTTTTTAGAATTTTTTGGCAAAATAACTTTAATTCCATTCGGTTTTGCAAGTTCGCAAGCTATCTTAGCCATCATCTTGTTTCCCGAAATACCAACACTGGATCTTAGCTTCTCTCTTTTATATATTTCGTCTCGCAAAGTATCGCCTTTTATTTCAGCACTCTTAAAATTATTCACCTTTTCAGTAATATCAATATAGGCTTCATCAAGGGATACTTTTTCATACTTTGAAAAACTTTTTTTTATAATTTTAAAAACTGAAATAGAGATTCTCTTATAAAGACTCATATTTACTGGCAAAAAAATTGCAGTAGGGCAAAGACTATAAGCTCTTGATATAGCCATCCCCGACCTAATGCCGTATTCCCGCGCCTCATAATTGCAAGTAGAGACAACCCCTCTTCCCTTTCCTTTTTTTGGATCCGCCCCAACAACGAGAGGCTTGCCCTTAAAGTGAGGATTTTCTCGCTCTTCTATTTGAGCAAAAAAATAATCCATATCCAGATGAAGAATTATTCTCTTTTTTTCTATATTTTTCACTATATTTTTCTATTAAGAAGATCTTCTTCAAATTCTTGAATACTTCTCAAGTCCCCTTTTTTATACTTTGATGTATCCGGAAAATCTATATCTCTTATTTTTTTACCCACAATTTCTATAAGTTCTCTTATTCTGTCTGCATCCTCCTTTTTTATTTCTAGATAAAGGTCTCTTATCTCCCCTCTCTTGTTAGGCTCAATAAACTCCAAGACTCCTTTATCTACAAAAAAATTTTTCTTGAATTCTTTTGAATTTTCAATAAGTATCTTGTAGAAGATTAATTGATTTCTATATTTCCATAGCTTTATCTTCTCTTCATTGTTTTCCCCCTTCCAGCTCTTTGGCGCTTTACCGGTCTTAAAGTCAAAAACACTAATTCTATCTTTATTTTTTACAATTTTATCTATCTTCCCGGCAATATCCACTTTACCCACCTTGCTTTTGTCTATCTTTCTCTCTACCTCACAATCTTGCTTAAAAATATTTTTTTTCTCTTTATAAAATATTTTAAGCGCTTTCTCTCCCCTTTTTAAAAGCTTTTTCATCTCTTCTTCAGAAAGACGCTCTTCCAATAAATAAGAAGAAAAAATCTGAAAAAACTTCTTAAAACTCATTACCTTTTTTGATCTTCTAAATTCAATAAAGGCATGGTTTATCAAGTTATGAACTGCAGTTCCATAAGAAAGAGAAGGCTCTTTTCTTTTTGGGAAAGAAAGAATATTTTCTTCAAAAAAAACTTGTGGTCCATTTTTACTAACATCTAAAAACTTATTTAGTCCCGTTGCACTCAGTTTATAGTTCTCGATAAGTGGCGCCAATATCTTTTTTTCATTTTTATAGTAGGGGGGCGTATAAAATGAATTACTCAGAGCAGCCATCTTTTTTGGCTCAACCTTAACGCTCTTTTCCTTCTCCCTAAAATCAGTAAGAAATTCTAAAGGTATGCAGTCTCTTCCACTCTCCTTCTTCTTGTGAGAGGATAAGGAGAGATAATTTTTTGCTCTTGTCGTCGCGACATAAAATAATTTTAGTTGATCTTCTCTGCTTTCTCCCGATCTTTTAAATGGAGTGTTTTTTGGAAGTTTAATCTTATCTCCTTTTTTTAGCCTACCCCAAGAGTCTTGTTGGCAATCCAAAACAAAAACAGAATCAAATTCCTTTCCCTTGACTCCATGAGCAGTGGAAAAGAGAATAGCATCTTCTTCTGTAATAAGTGGATTATTGTCTATAATTCTAATGTTATTTTCCTTGCGAATATCAAGAAACTCAATCATATCCTCTACTTTCAAAAATCTTCCCTTTTTGTAATTTCTTATCTCTCTAATAAAAGTTTTTAATGCAGAAAGAAGTGCTAAGTAGTCTTTCTTTTCTCGGTCTAGTCTATCTTTTGAAAAATAGAATTTCTTAAAAGGACTACGTATCTTATCTTTTCTTGTGCCGATTATAGTGTCAATCACCTCTTCAAGAGAGCTATTTCTTGATTGTAAGGATAAGTCATACAAAAACTCGGTTATCTTTAAGAAATCATCTTCTTTTTTTGCAATCTCAAACCAAGACTTTTTTTGATTATACGCCTTTTTCGCCAAATCAAATATCTTTTCTCTTTTAACTTCCCAAAAGGGATAACTCAATATTTCCGGAAAAAGCTCATAAGCTTTCTTGCCATCTTCTTTTAAAAGATAAAAAGAAAACTGTGCAATAGAGATTATCTGCCGAATCTCCTTTTTACTCAAAACATCCTCTCTTCTTTCCCAATATATTGGAAAATTTGAATCATCAAAATAAGAGATAATCTCTTTTAGTGATTTATGCGTTCTGGCAATAACGGCTATATCCGATAAATTTTTGACTATCTTTGCTCTCTCCTCTACTTTTTTGAAAATATACGAAAACTCCTCCTCCTTTGTATTAAATAATTTAATAGATATTTCACCAACATCTCCAACCTTGGAAAAGAGAGTCTTGTCAACTTCTGGCAAAATGTTTTCTAATCTTTCTTTACCTTTTAGAATTATCTTCCTTCCCAAGTTAATAATATTTTGTTTAGATCGATAATTTTTATTAAGAACAACTATTTTGGCTAGCGGATAATTCTTTCTAAAATCCAAAATATTTGATATCTCTGCTCCTTGAAATCTGTAAATTCCCTGGTCGTCATCTCCAACTACGCAAAAATTAGGACTATTATCAATATCATCCTTAGTGATGCTGTTTAAAATTCTCATCTGAATTCCGTTTGTGTCCTGAAATTCATCAACCATAAAATAGAGATATCTTTCCTGCAAGTCAGACCTAAGTGATTCATTTAGTTCAAGCTCTTTTGCAACGTCAAGAAGCATATCAAGAAAGTCATAATAACCCTCTTCATACATTTTGCTCTTATACTCCTTATAGATAAAAACCATGTTTTTCACCTTCTCAATTTCATAATAGTCGTTAAGCACCCTCTTTCCATTAAATAGCTTAGTATTTTCATTTTTCCACCTTGTTACTTCTTTCGTGTCCCTGTCTCTAACTGCTTTTTCCAATGACTCTGCCAAGACAAAAGGTAAGCTTTTAACATGATTCATTAATGCTTTGTCTCTTTTTCTAAACTCTTCTATTACTCTTTCGATCTCTAAGAAAATTTTTTTAGATACTCTTTGGCTAAATACCTCATCAACAAGCCCTTCTGTCTTTTCAAGAAATTCACTGTTTTTATAGACCATTTCTCTAAATTCTTCCGGACTAAGACCACTCTCTTTGATATATGAAATGTTCTTTATAATGTCTTTTAGATATGTAAAGCCAAAGGAGGGGTGTCTACTTTGAAAAGGATTATCATATTCTAATTTCTCTAAAATACCTTTTATTATCTTTATTCTAGTTATCTCATCAATCACTTTAAATCCCGCACCCTTAAAAAAAATCTCGGGATATTTTTCAATTAAACTCTTGCAAAAACTATGAAATGTATGAACCGAAACCCTATAGCCGTCGTCTCCTATAAGATCAACCAATCTCTCTCTCATATTAACGCAAGCAGTGTCCGTATAGGTAAGACAAAGAATACTTTCCGGCAACGTGTCTGTTTTTTTTAAGATATTTCCAGCCCGAAGACCGATTAATTCTGTTTTTCCAGAACCCGGCCCTGCAATAACAAGAAGCGGTCCTTCTATAGAGTCAACCGCATCTTTTTGCCTCTTATTTAACCCTTTATACCTCTCATTAAAATCCATTATCTAAAGGAATCTACTCTTTTAAAAGAGGTAAATTAACAAAAAATACCGTGCCCTTGCCAAATTTTGAATTTGGTGACTTCATATTTATTGATCCTCCAAGTCTGCTTAATATCGACCTTATAAGGTAAAGGTCCAGCCCTGTTCCATGTGCCTTTAAATTTTTTGCATTCTCTGCACGATAAAACTTTTTAAATATCTTTTTCTGATCTTCTTTGGAGATACCACAGCCGTCATCACCTATCTCCATTATCATCTTCC
>PWII01000067.1 GCA_003561025.1 Candidatus Nealsoniibacteriota bacterium | reverse complement strand
ATGCATCTCCGTTTCACTTTTTTCAAATAATATTTCGGGAGGAGTTTCGCCAAACGCTGGCTCAAATCCACATACCTTGTCTTTATCGGGAGAATAGTCTCTCCTTATCCACTCAAATTCTTGATATCCGCTAAAATTAGGCACAATCATTCTAAATCTAAATTTTACTTCTCTAATGTCCATATTTTTATCAGCATACCAAAAACCCATATCTCCTTCATCGCAAATTATCTTGACCTTCGGGCTATCCCCTTCCAAACTTTCAAAAAAACAATCGTCTTTTCTATTATCTGCTATCCTTTCATCATCTTCTTTTTTCTCTTCTACTATTATCTCTTCTTCTTCCACCACTCTTTTTTCTTCTAGCTCTTTGCTTTTATCGGTTTTTTTAATCACTTCCTTTTCTTCTATCTTTTTCTCCAAAGCGACTCTTATCTCTTTTGATGGCTTTTCGTTTTCTTTGATGGGGCTATATCTCGGCTCTGACGCCTTTTCAACATAGTCCATTGTTGTATTTACAACCTCTGTTAATATCATTTCTGCTCCGCTACCGCTAATATTTGAAGCACGACCCAAGAGAGCTGCATTTGTTTTTGCAACTTTCGTGGCATCAATGACTGCTTTTTTACATTCTTCTGCATTCTCTATCGCTCCTTCTCTATTTGTAGCAATATCATCATATACCTTTCCGCTTCTCCACTTTTCAACCGCATCTCCACAACCTGCCCTCGCAACACTGTCTATCGCGGCAACCCCCAACAATGTTCCACCACCAATAACAACAATACTACTTACCATCGCAAGCAAACTAATAAAACCTTTTTGACTACCTTTTATTAATGACATAGTTTTTCTTCATTATCTCCGAGAAAAACAATTCCCACAGATACCGATATCAGTTTTTCATTAACAAATGTTACCGAAGAGACCGGCAAGCCTTTTTCCTCACTATCCTCAAATCGATATGTTGTTATAATATCACCTCCTGCCTCTTCCTTAAAGACACAGGCCTCCTCTCCAAAAATATCTATAATATCTTCTGTTCTTGTATCGGTCGTAAAAAGCAGTGGGCTTATTCTATTTTTAAAAAAAATATCGCTCTCTTTAATTCTGCCCTCTTCCAAGAAAAAGCCATTTTCAAAAACTATCTTTTTGTTATATGGCTTACTATAAATCCATGTTTCAAAAAATAGCGGTTTATCTCTCTTGATAGGGAAATTTTCTTCTGTCAATTTGTCATAACTTATCAAAATTAGATAAGCCTCGGGTATGCCTTTTTCTTCTATAAAAATCTCTCTCAATGACACATCTTTATAACTACTGGAAAAATAACTCCCCCACCCTCTAGATAATTGAAAAAAGAGAGATGACGCTTTTTCATACGGAGAAGCAAATAATTCTTTTGTCTTTTCTAAGGAAAGATTTAATGCTTCCAGCGCAACATCTTGAGAAAAATTGTTGTCCTTGGAGAGAGTTGTATAATTATTGTATGAATTGTACCCAAACCAGATAATAAATATAAGGATAGCAATCGCAACAAACTTAAAAAACGCTCCAATAAGCCTAAATGCGGCAAGAAGCAATTTCCATATCATTTCAATCGGAAATAGGATTAAATCTAAAAACCCGATCCTTCTCTTTTCATCCTCATTTTTGTCAAAATTATCATTCATTTTAATAAAGTTTACTATATAAATAGTATAACAAAAATAGTCAAAAGACAAATAATTTTTATAAATTCTGCATTGAAAACAATAAAACGAATCAATGTTTGGTTTTGCTTATCTTAGGCTCCCCACACACCACCCCCCCACGTACACCCCGGGGGTGTACGTGGGGCAGGGTTACGAATTTATGTTTACTTTTTTATTAAAACCCCTATAATCATATATAATTAAAAATAAACATAAAAAAAATGATAAACGAAAAACCAAAATACAAGCGGATTCTTCTAAAATTATCAGGTGAGTCAATGATGGGGAAAAAAGATTTCGGGATTGATCCCGATTTTATTTTTTATCTTGGAAACGAGATTAAAGAAGCAAGGAAGACCGGCGTTGAAATTGTTGTGGTTGTGGGTGGTGGCAATATTTTTCGTGGTGTTGCAGGAAGTAAAGAAGGCATGGATAGAACAACCGCCGATTATATGGGAATGCTCGCAACAATATTTAACGGAATGGCTTTACAAGATGCATTAGAGCGAATAAATGTTACATCACGTCTGCAAACAGCATTTGAGATAAAAGAAATAGCAGAGCCATTTATAAGAAAAAGAGCAATAAGACACTTAGAGAAGAGTAGAATAGTAATTGCGGGAGGCGGAACAGGTTTACCATTTATTACAACCGATACTGCCGCTGCAATGCGTGCACTAGAGCTTAATTGCGAGGCGATTTTTAAAGCAACCGGCGTAGATGGAGTTTATTCAAAAGATCCAAAAAAAGATAAAAATGCAAAAAAATACGAAAGAATAACATTAGAAGAGGCATTCAAGAGCGATGATATCGGCATAATGGATAACTCTGCAATAGATCTTTGCAGGTCAAATACGATGTCTGTAGTTGTTTTTAATATCTATAATAGTGGAAATCTAAAAAGAGCAGTTCTTGGTGATAATATAGGAACTCTAATTGAATAAAGCAATATATCTTTTTCCTAAAAAGCATAAGCCAATAAAAAAGTCCCCATGGGGGACAAAAAAATCTATTTGGTTAAATCTTTATAATATCTATAGCAAGAGGTGCAGTTCTCAATGTGCTCCATTGCTCTTACAAGAGCATCAACTTCTTTGTCGTGGTCTCCTAATCTTCTAAACCAGTAATTTGTAATATCCTCCTTTATCTCCTTGCACTCGTAAATACTCACTTTAAGACCCTCCTTTTCTTTATTATTTAATAAAGATATAAAGATTTAAAAAAATAACCGATAAAAGTGCTATTCTCTATTCCAAGGATATCTCCCACTCACCATCTCCTCTTATTTCCAGTAAAAAGATGCCTTCTGGTAAATCCAACCTTTCGTCATATATATTTGTAGTTTCAACCAATCGATGTCTTTCCGGACTATATCCATTAATGTTAAATT
>PWII01000035.1 GCA_003561025.1 Candidatus Nealsoniibacteriota bacterium | reverse complement strand
AGAGTGAGCCCGGCGAAAATAGCGAACTTGGCTAGGGCGGACAACCCGGTCTGCCGAGGCATGAAGGGTTGACGGGGCTCGTGCCTGCAAACACGGGACAGCGCGGTGGAGCCGGTTATGGGAATCCACCGGAATCCGGCGGTGCAGGCGGTGATGGCGGCAGTGCCGGTGGTGATGGCGGCGCGGGCTCCACCATTGTTGGCGCGGGTGCTCCAGATAAGACACGGGGCACACTGGGTGATGGACGCGGTGGTCAACTGGCATCCATCTCTTGGCCCGCAGAAATTACCTATGGTCTGCCCGGCACCAGCGGGAGTGACGGCATAGATGGCGCTGCTGCCGAATCCGATTCGTTGTTTACCAATGCGCTGCCCGGTGGTACGGGTGCATCGGGCGAAGCGGGACACAGCGGGGCGTTTTTACTTGATCCGGCATCGTTGGAACTGGCCGGTGGTCCCGGCGGCGGCGGCGGCGGCGGTGGCGCTGGCGGCGGCGGCGGCGGTGGCGGTGGCGGCGGCGGTGGCGGTTCAGGTGGCACCGGCGGCGGTGGCGGTGGCAGCACATTCCTGCCCAGTTTTGAAATTCTCGGCATCACCGTCCCGGAAACCAAAGTCGGTGGTGGCGGTGGTGGTGGCGCCGGCGGCGGGCGCACAGGCTTTGGCGGCGCCGGCGGCAGCGGCGGTGGCGGCGGCGGGTTTGACAGCGAACCCGGCGCAATGGGTGCGCAGGGCGCTTCCACGGGTGGCGGCTCGGGACAACCCGGTGGCGATGGTTCTGCTGATACGATGGGCTTGTTTGGTGAAGGCGGCGACCCGGGATTAGGCGGCGCCGGCGGCACGGGCGGCACGGGCGGCAGCGGCGGCGCAGGCGGTGCGGGTGGCATGGGCGGCACAGGTGCACCGGGTGGCGGCTGTATTGTATTTTCGGCACGCGGTCTCTTACACATTACCGAAGGCGCGGGGTTCAATATCTCTGCCGGTCTTCCTGTTGACGCGGGCGGTGGCGCTTCAGGCGGTGAACCGCAGCAGGGGTTGTCAGGCGGCGACCGTACACCGGGCGGCGGCGGCGGTGACTCCGGCAACCCACTCTTGTCCGGTGCATTGCCGGATTGGCTTGTGGACCTGCTAACCGGCGGCACTGGTGGAGACGGCGGTGATGGCGGGCGCGGTGGACGCGGCGGCGACGGGGCATCTGGCGGTGCGGGCGGCCATGGCGGCGCAGGCGGTTATGGTGTGCCGGGCATGTTGAAACTTGCCGGCTCGGTTATTGTGATTGATCAAAACGGCGCGACGACACCGGTGGTGATTGCGGATAATGCCGCCGATGATACGCCGGAGAAAAACGGCAAAGTCACGTTGATATCGAATATGACCGAAGCCGCGATCATGGAAAATCTACCGTCACTCAGCACACCCGATATTGAGGTGGGAATGACTGGTTTTGATGCTTTGCTCAAAGAGTTTAATGCGTATGTTTTCGAGTCTACTCCGTTGATCCCCTCGCTTGTGGGCGGACCGGCCCAGCATGGCTGGTGCAATGTCTCTTGGTGGAATCAGGAAGAGGTGGAGGCCATGACGCCATCGGGTACTTTCGGCGCGATTCAGTATTGGGTGTTTCCCAGTATTTTCGAGGGATATGACCAAGTGGTGTTGAAGAACACCGACCCAAACGAAACACTGCGGGAATTGACCATAACAGCGGGGGATAACCCATCCCGCCTGATCCGCGGCAGGGCAGGCGTGTCGGGCGAATTAGCGCCGGGCCGTGCGTGGACAACCACAGTGCCGACAGGCACCACCATTGTTATCAATACCGAGGGCGAAGGCGCGGGTGAAGAGGGCAGCTTTTATGAGAGTGACGGTAGTCTGGGGGATTTGGTGGTCATGTCGGGTACACTGGTCATAGATACGGGCGATCATCAGGGTGATCCCGGTGTCATGACCGTAAATGGCAACGAATATGTGGCGCGCAGCGATTTGCGATATGAAACCGGCCAGGAAGTGGCGGTGTTCGAATTCGAAAATGTTGCCGTTGGCAGCGGTGTTGCGGTGACCTTGTCCGGTACGCGGCCGGTGTCCATTGCCGCACGGAGCGACATGAAATGGGCTGCGGATGTTCTTGTACCGCCGGGTATGTTGGGTGGCGGCATCGGCGGGACAGGTGGTGTTGGCGGTGAGGGCGGCACAGGCGGTGAGGGCGGCACAGGCGGTTTGGGTGGCGATGGCGGTGCGGGCGGACGCGGCGGCGGCGCCGATGTCATCCGCGGCGCACAGGGCAACGCCGAACACGGTTTCCCCGGGCTTTCCGGCGAATCGGGTGTTGCCGGCGAGTCGGGTGCTCCGGGTGATACCGGTGGTGATGGTTCCTACGGTGGACGTGGTTTTGGACTGGCGGGTACGCGCGGTGACAGCGGTACGGGCGGCGAGTTGGGTTCCGGTGGTGCTGCGGGTCAGCCCGGTTCCGGTGGCGCCGAGTACCCCGGCGGTTTGGGGAAAGACGTTACAGAAAACCTTTTGAACAAAGGCGGTGAAGATGGCGGCGCCAATCCCGGCAGCAGCGCTCCGGCTGCGGAAGATGGTTTGCCGGGGGGCAGCGCATTGCCCGGCGGCCATGCCAGTTATACGGATATTACGGTGTATGCACAAGGCCTTGGTCTCGCAGCAGGACCTGCCGGCGGCGGTGGAGGCGGCGGCGCCGGTGGTGGCGGTGGTGGCGGCGCCGGCGGCGGCGGCGGCGGTTCGGGCGGTTCCGGCGGCGGCGGCGGTGCAGGCGGTCGGTTTGATGGCATAGGCGGCTTTGGTGCGTATCGTGCCTCGGGCGGCGGCGGCGGCGGATTGACCTCCGGCGGCGGTGGTAGCAGCAACTCAGGCACCACATGGCCCGCATCACCCGCAGGCGGTGGCGACGGCACCACCGGCGGCATGGGCGGCATGGGCGGCATGGGCGGTGATGGAGCGTCCGGCGGCGTGGGCGGCGGCGGCGGCGCAGGCGCAGACGGTGGCGGCGCATTTGTTCTCTCTGCACGCGGCCTGCTTCATATCCCCGAAGATTGTACGTTTAATGTCTCGGCGGGCACAGCTGATGAAGGACAGT
>PWII01000046.1 GCA_003561025.1 Candidatus Nealsoniibacteriota bacterium | reverse complement strand
TTCTTCTTAGAGTATTATCTGAATCAATTAAACTTCTACATCCCTTCATGCCTTATGTGACAGAAGAGATATATCAGATTCTCCCAATTAAAGAAAAAAAAGAGACAATAATGATAGAAGATTGGCCGGTCTAAAAATTATAAAAAATCTCTTTTTGTAATTTTGAATTTGAGTTTTAAAAAGAAAAAAGCTATACTCCTGTAGCTTTATTTTTTTAAGACAAAGACCCCTATATAAAGAAAAGGAGGGGTATTTTTGGTCTTTTGTTAATTTATGGATAAAAAGTTTAAGTTAAAATCAAATTTTAAGCTTGCCGGTGATCAGGGAAAGGCGGTAAAGGAGCTTACAAAAGGAATAGATAATGGTCTGCAAAAACAGACCCTCCTTGGAATTACAGGTTCCGGAAAGACATATACGATTGCTTCTGTAATAGAAAAGATACAAAAGCCGACCATTGTAATTAGCCATAACAAGACATTGACTGCACAACTTTGCAATGAGTTTAAGCATTTTTTTCCGGAAAACTCTGTCCACTATTTTGTCTCTTACTATGATTATTATCAGCCGGAAGCGTACATAAGAAGCACGGATACCTATATCAGAAAAGAGGCGACAATAAATGAAGAGATAGATAAGTTGCGTCACGCTACAACAACAGCTCTCTTAACAAGAAGAGATGTTATTGTGGTCGCATCTGTCTCTTGTATTTATGACCTTGGTCTTCCTAGTGTTTATAAAAAAAATATATTTGTATTGCGAAAAGGAGACAAGATAACAAGAAAAGAACTTATCTCTTCTCTTGTAAAGATACACCTAAAGAGAACGCCCTCTGTTTTGGAAAGGGGTAGGTTTAGAGTTCAGGGAGACACGATACAGATAGCTCCTGTAAATGAAGACATTGTTTATCATGTTGAACTCGCTGATGACATAGTGGAGAAGATTTTTGCAGTAGATACAGTAGAGGGCTTTGTTTTGGGCAAGACTCCGGAGATAGAGGAAATCGTAATTTCACCAATTAAACACTTCCTATCCGAAGACAAAGAGAGGGAGAGAGCGTTAAAAGATATAGAGGAAGAGCTAAAAGAAAGAATCTCTTATTTTGAAAAGAAGAGCATGCCACTTGAAGCAGAGAGAATAGAACAGATTACAAAAAATGACTTGGCAATGATAAGAGAGGTTGGTCATTGCAACGGAATAGAGAATTATTCAAGACATCTGTCGGGTAGAAAAGAGGGGGCATCGCCATCATCTCTTTTTGACTATTTTGGAGGGGACTTTTTGACCGTAATAGATGAATCGCACATGACTGTTCCGCAAATTGGAGCGATGTATTTTGGAAACAAGTCAAGAAAGATATCTCTAATAGAAAATGGATTTCGCCTTCCTTCAGCAATTGATAATAGACCTCTTAGATTTGAAGAATTTGAAAAAGCTGTAAAACAGACAATATATGTATCTGCAACCCCCGGAGAGTATGAAAAAAAGAAGAGTAAGAAGATTGTGGAACAGATTGTACGCCCAACCGGACTTATTGATCCAAAGATAACAATTGCTCCTTGTAAAGGGCAGATAGAAGACTTATTAAAGAGAGTAGCAGAAAAGAGCAAAAAGAAGCAGAGAAGCTTAGTGACGACACTTACCAAAAAGATGGCTGAAGATTTAACTGAATATATGAAGGATAAAGATATAAAAGTTTCATATATCCATAGTGATATAAAGCCATTGGAGAGAATTAAGATATTGACATCTTTAAGAAGAGGAGAGGTGGATGTTATTGTGGGAGTAAATCTTTTGAGAGAAGGGCTAGATTTACCGGAAGTCTCTTTGGTAGCGATACTTGATGCAGATAAAGAGGGTTTCTTACGCAGTGAAACGGCACTGATTCAGACAATCGGAAGAGCGGCACGTAACATTGAGGGAGAAGTATTACTATATGCCGATAATATTACAAACTCAATCAAAAGAGCAGTTGAGGAGACAGACAGAAGAAGAGAAAGACAGATAGAATATAATAAAAAGAACAATATTACTCCAAAAAGTGTAATAAAGGATATAACGGATATTGTTCCGGTAGAAGATGTGTTGAGTACAGAGATGGGGCCAATAAAAAAGCGTGGGAAAAAAGAATTGGAGCAATATATAAAGAGCAAAGAAAAAGAGATGCGAAGAGCGGCAAAGGGATTAAATTTTGAGCTCGCAGCTATCTTAAGAGATGAGATTAAAGAATTAAAAAAAGAGATAAAATGAGAAATAAGATAATTATAAAAGGGGCAAGGGAGCATAATTTAAAAAACGTTAATCTGGAAATTCCAAGAGATAAGATAACTGTTTTTACCGGCATTTCCGGGTCAGGAAAGTCTTCTCTTGCTTTTGATACTATTTTTGCCGAAGGACAAAGGAGATATGTAGAATCGCTTTCTGCATATGCTCGTCAATTTTTAAGCAAGATGGATAAGCCGACAGTTGATGAGATAGAAGGCCTTTCTCCCGCAATTTCGATAGATCAAAAAGCTCATTCGCACAATCAGCGCTCTACCGTTGCCACTGTTACAGAGATTTATGATTTTTTACGAGTTCTTTTTTCTCGCATAGGAAAACCGCATTGTCCTATCTGTAAAGAAGAGATTTCTTCTCTTACAGTAGATCAGATTGTAGACCAGATACTTTCTTTAAAAAAGGGAGAGAAAATAGTAGTCCTTGCTCCTGTTGTAAAGGGAAGAAAAGGGGAGTATTATCAGCTTCTTTATGATTTATTAAATGATGGATTTAGAAAAGTGAGAGTTGATGGAGAATTTTTTTCTTTAAGAGAGAGAGTTATTATGCCGCGTAACGAGAGACATGATATCTCGGTTGTAATAGATGAAGTTCCAGTGGAAATGGACAAAAAAGAACAAAGAACAAGACTGACTGAGGCGGTAGAAGTTGCACTTCGTAAGGGAGGAGGGTTTTTAGAGATTTTAACCGGAGAGGAAGAGAAGAATTTCTCTGAGAATTTGTCTTGTGCAAAAGACAACTTCTCTTACCCGGAGATAGAGCCACGCCTTTTTTCTTTTAATAGCCCATATGGGGCATGCTCAGAATGTAATGGGCTTGGAGTGGAAAACCTTTATGCAGATAGATTATGTAAAAGTTGTAATGGACAGAGACTTAGAAGAGA
>PWII01000022.1 GCA_003561025.1 Candidatus Nealsoniibacteriota bacterium | reverse complement strand
TGTTTTTGTTCTTTAAACAAATTAAAGGATATAATTTACAAATTGAGTTTTTGTAAATTTTAGCTAAAAAAGCAACTGTGGCTTTGAATAATATTAAAAATTTATTGTAATATTATTTTTTTACATCAATTAGACAGAGGGGAGGTGTTTAAGATGGGTCAAGTTATTTTGATGTTTATTATTTTTTTGATTCTTTATGGTATATTGTTTTTTTTGTTTTACTTGACTTTGGGTACTTTTTTTATGATGGTTTCTAGAGTTAAGGAGATGGTTTTTCCATCATCTGAAAAATACGATGATAACTTTCATGAACAATCTTCCGATTATTATATTTCAGATGACGATTATGAAACACTACCAGAAAAAGAATTAAAAGATGAGAGAGGACTTTTTCCAATGATATATCAGATGTTTAAGTAGCCACAAGAGGAGCCTTTAATTTTAAAGACTCAAATAAAATTGTTTTATTTGAGTCTTTTTGTCTTATTTGATAAAAAAGGGAGATAATTATTTTATAGGATCTAATGGTAGCTAGATAATTAGCAAAATTACTTTTTATAAAAAATTACTATGCATTAACCTGATTAATAATCATTAAACAATTTCCAGTTTTTTTATTTTGTGATAGAATCAGAGTGATTTGCATAGAGAATGATTTTTAAAAATAAAGTTTGTAGTTATATATTACTAATTATAAATTTAATGAATTACAAAAATGAGTCATAAATTGTTTAAGCTATTTTCTCTTGCTGTTATTTTTCTTTTTCTTTTTTCACCATTTGTCTTTTCTCAGGAAAGAGCAGAAGAAGCAGAAGAAGAAGAAAAGATAACTATCTATTTTTTTGAGGATAGGTGGTGTCGTGTTTGTAGAGATGTTAAACAATTTATTGAAAAAATTGAAGATGATTATGAGCAGATGGATGTTATTATTTATCCGATATCTGATAGAGACCTCTTAGATAAGATAGGGGAGATGCACGGAGTAGAGTCACCAGATATGATGGCACCAACAATTTTTATTAATAGCAATAATAGAGACTATTATATTCAGTTTATTCAGTTTTCAGAGGAAGAGAAAGAGGAGCTAATCGCTGCAATTGAGGGTGAGGATACCGAAAGAGACTGTTGCCTTTTTACCATTCCACTTATTGGACTGAAGATTGATATTAGTGAGTGGTCTTTGCTGTTTATAACTATCGCCTTAGGTGCGATTGACGGATTTAACATATGTTCTTTAGGAGCTCTTATATTGATTTTATCTATTGTTATCGCTTTTGAATCTAGAAGAAAGATATTTTTTTATGGCGGACTTTTTATCTTTATTACGGTAGCTGTTTATGGACTAATTGTTTTTGCGTGGAGGGGACTTTATGAGGTGTTAGCGGTACATATTGAGAGCTTAGGATTTGTTATTGGGGGACTTGCTTTTTTGGGGGGAGTCTATTTCTTAAAAGAGGCTTGGAGGTTTCTTAAACATGGGCCGACATGCGAATCTTCTCAAAATAGGCTTGCCATTAATGCTACAAAGAAGCTTCAGGAAGCCTTTAGCAATCCTAAAAGAGGGACAATTGCCCTTGCTGGTAGCGTTATCTTGTTTGGTGTCATAATAACATTAGTAGAGCTTCCCTGCTCAATAGGAATTCCTTTAGTTTATACTGGTTTTTTAGCCGATGCCGGAATCTCTCTTACAACATCCGTTCTCTATATTTTACTTTACCTCTTCTTTTATATGTTAATTGAAGCTGTTGTCTTTACTGGTGCCGTTATGACTAAAAAGATATGGCTGGTAGACTCTAAAGCGATGATTTGGGTTACGCTTTTTGGTGCAATAATTCTTTTTTATCTTGCTTTTTATTATATTTTCTAAAATATAAGATAGAAGCAAAAGATGAATGCTATCAAATTATATCAACATCTTGAAAAGGACTTTATTAAGCCGAAATGAAAGATGAATGGGTGCAGCAGATGGACTCTGTTACCGATTTTTGTTGTTTTTTTTGATAAATATGGTATAATATCAATTAGTAATAAAATTAGAAGGGAGGGAGAGCGATGTTCATTAAAAAAGTTGATGATTACTTTAGGGAAGGTGGGATTAATGCAGAAAAAAGAAGAATAGGCGATATTCTTTATCGGGAGACAGATGATGCAATATATATTATTGATTTTGTTTTAAGAAAACTTACATCAGAAGATGCATCTCCTTATCAAAAAAAGGAGGCAGAAGCAAAGTCAATGATTGTGCTTAATGCGCTAAAGGATTTTCTAAGAAAGAAAGAAGATTTTTTAGGAACAGAAAAGACGTATAAGGCATGGCTATCTGTTTCAAGCATAAGAGTCTTTTTACTGCAAAAAAAAATAAGAAAGATAGAGGATAAGATAGTGGGATTTCCTCTTTTACAAAAAGAGGTTGCAAGCCTGAAGAGGTATATTTCTTTTGTTACAAATAGAGGGTAAAAGGAGTGAATGAAGTGACGATATGTCCAGAATGTGGAAAGAATGAAAGTGTAATAACTGCAGTTGAATCCATAGATGAAATCACCCACTTTGTGCTATTTTGTCTTTTGTGCGAGCATGATTGGACAGAAGACGTTACTTGGACAGAGAAAGATCTTCTCAATATGAATAGTGATGCGCTTATTTTAGGTTTAGCAATATTTGAGACCGGAAATAAGTGTTTATATTTGCTAAATGGCCATTTCTCTCATCGCTCGAAAGAAATTTGTATAAAAGAATTAGATGAGCTCCTTTTTGCGGCAATGGAGGCGGAAAAGAGATGGGGGAGGCTTGGAATGTATAAGATGTTTAAAGAGTGCAATGTAATGTGGGGGGAAAAAATGATTATTGCTTTGCAAAAATACGAGGAAACAATCATCAAAAAAAGAGCAGAAGGGATAATCAGTTATCTAAATACTTTTGTTGTTTAGATAATAAAGAGAAACTCTATAATATGTGCTCTTATCCGTCCTTAAAATAGGACGGCTTTTTTTATATTAGAGATATAATTTATAAAATAATTGAATAAAAAGATTAAATAGGTATACTCTAAAAATAAAGGATATTTTATGACAAAAAAAATAAAAGAAAAATTAGCAAAAGAAGGTTTTTTTAATAAAATGGAGGAGTTAAAAATTGCTCTTACTTTTGATGATGTAAGATTGAAGTCCGGGTATTCTGAAGTTATGCCGGACGAGGTAGATACCGCATCTAAATT
>PWII01000021.1 GCA_003561025.1 Candidatus Nealsoniibacteriota bacterium | reverse complement strand
TTAAACTACTCAAGACTGGAGCTTGACAGTTGTATGATTCATCCCGATGATGTAGCGGATGTATTGCTGGGAATAAAGTCAAGCAAACTTCCTATTTTTGGACCACTGGCCGAAAAAAGAGATATTAGAAGGTACACAAAAACGAGAAAGAACGGGGCAACTATAAACACAAGTGACCTTAATTGGTTTTGCTGTATTGATTCTCGAGACGAAGGAAATTAAACCTCCATAAGGAGAATTAATATTGCTTATTTTTCTTAAAATCATTATACTTTAGTAATGCAAATTTTTGAATTATCGTTCAATCCAAAAGCCGAGGAAAAGATATCTGAAACGTTCCACTATAAGCCAAAAAATGTTTATGAGCGTAAAATTGGTAGCTTTTATATGATTGGAGAGATATCAGGCGCTCAGAAAAAAGAAACTCCTCTTCTTCAAAATATCTTCCATGCTGCAAAAAAGAGCTATTACAAAAATAGCTCTCTTTCGCCTGAAATGGCTCTCAAAGAAACTCTTAAAGAGATAAATGAGCTAATAAAAGATAAAGAACACTTGCCAAGAACAAGTATTGCAGTCTTTTCTTCTAAAAATTTTTCACTCTATTTTGCAAAAACGGGCGAAATAAAGATTTTTTTACTCACAAAAGAAAAGATAAAAGATATAGGTAGCAGGGTGGAAGATTCCTCAACAAGGCTTTTTTCAAATATGATTTCCGGAAAAATGAAAAAGGAAGATAAGATTATCGCTCTTACTCCGGAAATACACCGATCTTTTGCAAAGAAAAAAGTCTTAGAGAAAATATTAAAAAACTCTTTAGACGAAAAAGTTATCGGTCAAATAGCCGCTTTACAAGAAAAAAGCTTTCCACAATCAACCGGTGCTGTGCTTGTTATGGATCACTCCATTACCTTAAAGGAAGAAGGAACAAAACTAACATCAAGTCATAAGAGAAGAAAAAAATTTTCATTTAAAAATTTTTTCCTGGAGACCATGCAATCAATCCCTTCACCTAAAAAGATAAATTCTCCAAAAATAAAAATTACTGAATTTAATTTTAATTACAAAAAAAAGATAGATAAGAAGCAATTCTTGCTTCCTGTTTTACTTTTTGGAATAATTCTTGTTGGAGTTATCACAATCGGCATTGAAAATAGAGTCCAGTCATCCAGAGAACAAGAGAGAATTAATCGAATTGAAGAAAGAATTGAGGAGGCAAAAAATGATTCTGATTTAATCTTAATGAAAGAAGTACTGACCGAATTAAAGGCTCTAAAGGATGAAGAGATAAGATTTAAAGAGAGAGTTGAAATGTTATACTTCTCTCTAATGGAAATATTTCTCGAAAAATCTTTTGCAAAAAATATAGATAAAGAAGATCTTGTTTATGTTGGGAATATCGAAAAGATAGATCCCGGAAAGATGCTTTTAGCTGACACAAAGATATATCTCTTTCCTCTCAAAGGTTCGGATGCTAGTATTCTTAATCCACAAACAGGAGAAGAAAGCTCTTACCTGCTGCCTTATGAAGAAAAGATAGAGCTCTCATCATTTTCTTCCGGAAAAATTATTCTCTTCTACAAGCCAAACACCCTTTTATTTATCGAAAATAACTCTATTTCCGAAACAGAAATAAATCTTCCAAAAGACCATGAAGAGTTCGTTTCACTTTCATCTTTTTTCGGTCGCCCCTACTTTCTAGATAGCAACGGTAGGATTTTACGTTACCACGAAAAAGATCCTATTTCTTGGCTTAAAGATGAAAGCAAATTATTAAAAGAGGGAGTATCTATTACTATAGACGGATCAATTTTTGCTCTTTCATCAAGTGATGTAATATATCAATATCATGAAGGCATTATGCAAGAAGAGATAGATGTGCCCATCTTTCCTCCGTTAACAAGTTCTACCACAATATATACATCTCCTCAGGCTCCTATCTTTTTACTAGATAAGGAAGAGAAGAGAGTCGTGGTAATTGATAAAGAAGAAAATATTACAACTCAACTCTTTTTCAATGAGGCGTTAGATAGCTTAAAAGATATTGCAGTTACAAACGATGGAAAAAAAATATACCTTCTCAGTAATAAGAAAGTATATCTTTTTGAAATCTAGGTATATAGCTCTATTTTAATTCAACAACAGCTCCCGCATCCTTAAGTGTCTTCTCAGCCTCCTTTGCTTCTTCAGCTGGAACCCCCTCCTTGATCATCTGTGGTGAATCGGCAGCACCATCTACTAAGTCCTTTGCCTCTTTCAATCCTTTTCCTGTAATTGTCCTTACTGCTTTTATAACCTCTATCTTCTTATCCCCTGCTGATTTAAGCTCAATAGAGTACTCTGTCTTCTCTTCTTTTTCACCACTATCTCCTGCTGAAGCAGCAACAGGAACAGCGGTAACAGGAGCAGCGGCAGAAACGCCAAACTTCTCCTCTAAGATTTTTACTAGCTCCGAAAGCTCTAAAACAGTTAACTCTTCTATACTTTTAACTAAGTTTTCAAACTTCTTAGGAACCTCTTTTTTCCCTTCTTCTTCTTTTTCCACCCCATCGGTGGCTTTTTTTGTTTCTTCAGTCATCTTTTTATACTTTAACTTGTTTTAATACTTGTAAAAGACCTTTTGTATTGCCTTGTAAAATTTGTAAGAATCCGCTAATTGGGGCATTCATTGTGCCAATTAACTTTCCTAAAAGTTCTTCACGTGCCGGAAGCTCGGCAATTAATTGAGCTTCTTTTGCGCTTAATACATTTCCCTCACAAAACCCTCCAAGAAAAGAAATCGTCTCTCTCTTTTCAAATTCGCTCAATACTTTTGCTGCCCCTATACCATCTTCAAAATCAAAAACAAAACCGACCTCTTGATCAAGAGATAAAGGGTCAAAATCAACCCCCTCTCTTTCAAAAGCTATCTTTGCCAATGTCTTTCTTGTAACAACTATCTTTGCATTTTTTTCGCCAAGCTTTTCCCTCAACTCTCTTGATTGCTCTCCTTTCATTCCCCTGAAATTCACAAAAAATACTCCCTTTTGTGAAGAGATGTCTTTTGAAAGTGATTCAATTATCTCTTTTTTCTTTTCTTTATTTATTATAGTCATAAAAAAAATCTGCATTTAGGCAGACACTTAGAAGTAGGCTCTTTCTCCTCGGTAGGAATTATATGCTTAGAAAACCTACTGTCTGCGGATAAATATTGCTTTAAGTATAGTTGTTTTTGTATTTTTGTCAAATTTTA
>PWII01000026.1 GCA_003561025.1 Candidatus Nealsoniibacteriota bacterium | reverse complement strand
GTGGGCCGGGAGGGATTCGAACCCCCGAAGGCTTGCGCCAACAGATTTACAGTCTGTTCCAGTTGACCGCTTTGGTACCGACCCTGATTCTAAAAATAACAAGAATACTCTAGCATATTATCAGCTATCTTTCAATATCGCAGTTAATAAATAGCTATTATTTAAAGAAAGAATTAATCCATTCTTCCATTGTAAAAATATCGCCATGTCCGGGATAAACAGTAAAATCTAAGGGAATCTCATTCTTTACCCTCTCTAAGGTATTTTCCATCTCTTCTTTTGAGCCGCCGGGTAAATCAACTCTGCCATGTCCATTTAAGAAGAGAAGGTCTCCGCTTATTACAAAGCTTTTCCCTAAAAGACAGATAGATTCTTTTGTGTGTCCTGGTGTAGAAATCACTCTGAGCTCTTCATTTCCAAATTTAACATTATCCCCTTCTCCCAGATTTTTAAGAACTACTCCGTTAGTCTTTTTTTCTATCTCTCTATTTTTAAGCACATGGTCAAAGTGCAGATGTGTATTAATAATATATTTTACTTCTCCTTCTATATCTTCTATCTCTTTTATTATCTTCTTGGCATCTCCTCCCGGATCAATAACAATAATTTTTCCTTCCGAAGCAAGAATATAGCAATTTGTCTGCAATGGACCAACTACAACTCTTTTTATTTTCATACTCTTTTATTTTATAAAGTTTTTTCCTCGCACTTTTTTATGATAATTAATTGCAAAGCGATGCGCCTCTTCTTGTAATCTTACCAAATTTTCTTCTCTAATTCCAAAGGGTATCTTTCCTATAAATTCTTTTTTTCTTCTTTTTTTTCCTTTTGCAATTCCGACTACAGGGATAGAGATACCATGCTCATTCAAAGAATCTTTTACAGCACTCACCTGTCCCTTTCCTCCATCAACCAAGATAAGGTCCGGTATCTGCCAATTATTCTTAAATCTTCTCCTTATTACTTCTCTTATCATTGCCGCATCATCAGGCCCCAAAACTGTCTTAATTTTAAAAAGACGATATTCCTCTTTTTGCATCTCTCCTCCAGTCATAACAACCATTGAACCAACTGCGTCTTTTCCAGAAATATTTGATACATCGTACCCCTCTACTCTCAGCTTCTTCTGCTCTGGTGGCTTTTTCGCAATTATTATGTCTTGAATATGATTTAAAAGACCTATCTTTCTTTTTAGCTCCCCCGCTCTTTCATAGTTTGTCTTGTCGCTCTCTTTTTTCATCTCTTTTTCTAAATTTTTTATAACCTCTCTTTTTTTCCCCTGAAAAAACATTTCAATGTTTTTGATATCTTTTAAATATCTTCTTCTGTCTATTTTTCCAGCGCAAGTTCCGGGACAAAGATTTATCTGATTAAAGAAACAAGGTTTTTTTCTCTCTATCTCTTTTTTTGTATGAGTAGAAAAGGGAAATATTTTTCTGATAATCTGCAAAGCGCTTCTAATCTCTGATGAAAAAACAAATGGGCCAAAGATACTTCTTACTTTCTTCTTTTCCAGATTTCTTCCTCTTTCCAAGATAACTCTCGGATAAAAATCATCTGTTATTACTAAATAAAGAAAGCTTTTGTCATCTTTTTCTTTTATATTGTATTTTGGTCTCTCTCTTTTTATTAATTCAGCTTCTCTTATTAGTGCCTCTATTGTCGTTTTTGTCTCCTCTATCTCTATTTCTCTCGTCTCTTTTTTAATTAACAATAATTTCCCCTTTACATTATTGAGAAAATAGCTCTTTACCCTTCTCTTTATATTAGCTGCTTTACCGATATATATGATATCTCCCTTCTTGTTTTTAAAGATATAAATTCCGGGATTTTCTGGCAATTTATTTATCTGTACTTGAATCTCTTTTTCCATAAGTTAAATTATTTTTCTTAAATACTCTCCTGTTATACTTCCTCCCTTTTTTGAAATTTCTTTAGGGTTTCCTTTCGCAATTATCCGCCCCCCTTTTTCTCCCCCCTCCGGGCCAAGATCGATTATATAATCAGCGTTTTTAATAACATCTAGATTGTGCTCGATAACGATAACGGTATTTCCTCTACTTACAAGTTTTTGCAAAACATAAATAAGTTTTTTTACATCTTCATAATGGAGTCCGACAGTGGGCTCATCTAATATATAGAGGGTATTTCTTGTGTCCGGTCGTGCGAGTTCTGCAGAAAGCTTTACACGTTGTGCTTCTCCTCCAGAAAGAGTTGTTGCCGATTGTCCAAGAGTAAGATAACCAAGACCCACGTCACTCAATATCTTCAGTTTTTTTTCTATCCATGGAGTATCATGAAAAAACTTTTGTGCTTGATTTACCGTCATGCAGAGAACTTCAAATATATTTTTTTCTCTATACTTAATCTCAAGAGTCTCTCTATTGAATCTTTTTCCTTTGCAAACTTGGCAAGTTACAAAAACCGTTGGTAAAAAGTGCATCTCTACGGCAATATATCCATAACCTCTACAATTTTCACACCTTCCGCCAGATACATTGAAGCTAAATCTTCTCGGACCCCATCCTCTCATCTTTGCTTCTTTGGTATAAGAAAAAAGTTCCCTTATCTCTGTGAAGGCGCCTACGTAGGTAACGGGCGTAGAGCGAGGAGTTCTTCCAATTGGTGCTTGACTAATATTAATTAGCTTATTTAAATACTCAAAGCCCATTATCTTATTCACTCCTATCTCCTCCGTCTTCACTCTACTTAGCTTATTTGCAACATTTTTATATAAGACGTCATATACAAGGGTACTTTTCCCAGAACCAGAAACTCCGGTAACTGCAACAAATCTTGATAACGGAATATCTGCATTTATCTTTTTTAGATTGTTCTCTTTTGCTCCTCTTATTTTTAGAAGAGGTGTATTAGTCTTTATCTTTCTCCACTCCTTGGGGGTATCTATCTTTTCTTCTCGTCTTAAGTATCTTAGAGTCAAAGAATCCTTTTTTTTGTCTTTTAATATCTTCGGCATTTCTCCATAACTTACAATCTCTCCACCATTAATCCCCGCCCCCGGACCAAAGTCAACAAGATAATCGGCAGAAAAAATAGTCTCCTCATCATGTTCAACAACAATTATAGTATTTCCAAGGTCACGCAATTCTTGCAATGTCTTAATAAGACGTGCATTATCTGCCTGGTGAAGCCCTATTGTCGGCTCATCCAATATGTAAAGCGTTCCGACAAGACGAGAACCAACTTGTGACGCAAGCCTTATTCTCTG
>PWII01000012.1 GCA_003561025.1 Candidatus Nealsoniibacteriota bacterium | reverse complement strand
GGTCACCTACCATCACAAATGACGGAGTCACTATCACCGAAGAAATAGAACTAAAAGACAAGATAGAAAATATTGGTGCTTCGATAGTAAAAGAGGTCGCATCAAAGGCGAATGAAACAGCCGGAGACGGAACAACAACCGCAACATTACTTGCAAGATCGATAATAAAAGAAGGACTTAAGAATGTTACTGCTGGAGCGGACCCACTTTCTCTAAAGAGAGGGGTAGGAAAAGGAAAAGATGCGGTAGTAGAGTATCTCAGAAAAGAAGCAAAACAGATCTCCAAAAAAGAAGAGATAGCTCAAGTTGCCACCATATCAGCAGAAGATGAAGAGCTTGGCAATTTGATTGCCGAAGTAATAGAAGAGGCGGGCAAGGATGGAGTAGTAACCGTAGAAGAGTCACGGACTTTTGGCCTAGAAAAAGAGGTTGTAAAAGGATTGCAACTCGATAACGGTTATGTTTCCCCATACATGGTGACTGATTCAGAAAGAATGGAGTCTGTCTTTAAAGACCCACATATCTTAATAACAGACAAAAAGATATCTTCTGTAAACGAGATTGTTCCTATCTTAGAGAAATTATCTCAAGGAGGACAGAAAAATCTGGTTATTATCGCAGACGAAATAGAAGGCGAAGCACTAGCCACTCTCGTTCTTAACAAGCTAAGAGGAGCGTTTAACACTCTTGCAATTAAGGCACCCGGATTTGGTGACAAAAAGCAAGAGACATTAAAAGATATTGCTGCAGTGTGTGGAGGTCAAGTTATCTCTAGCGAAGTAGGACTTAAATTAGAAAATGTAGAAGTAGCGATGCTTGGAACGGCAAGAAAAGTTACAGCTACAAAAGATAAGACAATCATCACAGAAGGAAAAGGAAACAAAAAAGAGCTGGAAAGGAGGATAGAGCAGATCAAGAAAGAGATAGAAAATACTACTTCAGATTATGAAAAAGAGGGACTACAAAAAAGATTAGCAAAGCTTGCGGGTGGAGTTGCCGTTATCAAGGTTGGAGCACTTACTGAAGTGGAGCAAAAAGCACGACAACATAAGGCAGAAGATGCTCTCTCCGCGACTCGCGCTGCAATTGAAGAAGGAATTGTTGCCGGAGGAGGAGTAGCATTAATTCGTGCTCTTGTCGCCTTAGAGAAGATAAAATTAAAAGGCGATGAAGCTACTGGTGCTGCTATTTTAAGAGAAGCTTTAGAAGCACCGGTAAGACAAATAGCGGAAAATGCCGGAGCTGATGGCTCGGTTGTTGCTCAAAAGATAAAAGAAGGTGAAGGAGCCTACGGATTTAATGCCAAGAAGATGATCTATGAAGATCTAATTGAGGCCGGTATTGTTGATCCGACAAAAGTAGTAAGAGCGGCACTAGAAAATGCTGCATCCGCTGCCGCTATGTTCCTCACTACGGAATGCGTCGTTGTTGATGCAGAAGAGGAAGACAAGGGTTGTAGTACGGGGCAAGGAATGCCCGGAGGAATGCCTGGAGGAATGCCCGGAGGAATGGGAATGGGAATGTAAAAAAAGAAAATTCTTTTTACAGCGAGGGCACTACTCCCTCGCTGTTTTTTTTGCAAATTACCTAAGATTATTGTAAAATAATAGAGTCGTTTTAGTATTAAAATAAAAATAAAAAGATATGGAAACATCAACAATTATTATAATTGCTGTTATATTTTTAGTTCTACTTATTATTGTTTCTTATAATCGACTTGTCGTTTTGAGAAACAGAGTAAAGGAGGCGTGGGCGGATATAGATGTCCAGCTCAAAAGAAGATATGATCTTATTCCCAATCTAATAGAGACTGTAAAGGGATACGCTACTCATGAAAGAGAGATTTTCGAAAACGTTACAAAGGCGAGGGCAAGGGCGGTGAGTGCTGAAGCGACGGGAGACCCAAAGCAGATTGCACAGGCAGAAAATCAACTTACAAGCACGCTAAAGACACTTTTTGCTGTTTCGGAAAATTATCCTGACCTTAAAGCATCGGAAAACTTTATGGAATTACAGAGAGAGTTGAGAGATACGGAAGACAAAATTCAGGCATCAAGAAGATTTTATAATCGAAATGTAAGAGACTTTAACACCAAGATAGAGATGTTCCCAATGAGCATTATTGCAGGGACATTTAACTTTAAAAAGAAAGACTTTTTTGAAATTGAAGACCCCACAGAAAGAGAAAATGTTAAGGTAAAATTTTAATTACTACAAATCATGGGAACTCTGTACACGCAATCGGAGCAAAATATTTACAAGACTTATCTGTATCTGCTTTTCTTCTTTTCCCTAATTATTGCTATTGGATGGGTCTTAAGTTATGTGATGGAAAGCACATGGATTTTATGGTTAGCGGTTTTCCTTTCTATCTTTATGAGTTTTGGTTCTTATTGGTTTTCGGACAAGATTGTGCTCTCGATTAGCAAAGCGAGACCGGCAGAAAAAAAAGAACACGCAGAACTATTTAGAATAACCGAAAACTTGGCTATATCAAATGGACTGCCAATGCCACGACTCTTTATAATTGACGATCCTCAACCAAATGCATTTGCCACAGGAAGAAACCCTAAATATGGCGTGGTCGCAGTTACTACAGGGCTTTTAAAGACACTGGACAGAACAGAGCTTGAAGCCGTTGTTGCTCATGAACTTGCACATATCGGTAATAGCGATATTCTTATATCCTCTATTGTTGTGGTCTTGGTCGGAGTTGTGGTGTTAGTGGCCGATTTCTTTTTTCGTATGGCTTTTTTTGGAAGAATGGGGAGAGACAGCAGGGCGGGACTACCGATATTAATTGGAGCTCTTGTCTTTATGATTGTCGCTCCCATCTTAGCTCAGTTGATGAAGTTAGCAATATCAAGAAAAAGAGAATATTTGGCCGATTCTACCGCTGCTCTTACCACAAGATATCCCGAAGGGTTGGCGCGAGCCTTGGAAAAAATTTCAAAAAACCCTAATCAGCTGAGAACTGCAAATGATGCTACTGCTCATCTCTACATAGCAAGTCCTTTTAGGGGGAAGGAGGAAAAGAGCTGGATAAGAAAATTATTTATGACCCATCCCCCAACAGAGGAAAGGGTAAAAAAATTAAGAGAGTTGGATCTCTAAGTTATTATTAAATATATTGTTAATTTAATTTTAAAAATATGAAATGTCCAAAATGTGAAGGAGAAACAAAAGAGCAGGCGATAGAAAAAATTAAGGTAGATTTATGTACCTCTTGCAAAGGACAATGGTTCGGAAAAGATGAGTTTCGC
>PWII01000019.1 GCA_003561025.1 Candidatus Nealsoniibacteriota bacterium | reverse complement strand
TTCGTATAAGGTGTTTGCGTTGAGCTCTGTTAAGGTAGAGTTAAGAAAGCCCTCTTCTGTCTTTCCTTCTTTTCCCGTATCTTGCCAAGTCTCTTCTCCTGACTCTCTCCATCTAAAAAAGGTATCTACACTTCCCTCTTCTGCCATGTCGGTTAGCTCTCCATTTAGTGTAGCAGAGTTGTAAGAGATATCTGTTGCGGGGTCTGTCTGTATCCTTGGAACAGGATTCATACCAAAGCTAATACCAAGTGGCTCTTGTTTTTTTTCTAAAACAAAGCTGCCATAGTGATTATCATAATCTTTTTTTGTTGCCTTATACCAATAATTGCCGTCTAGAAAATATAAAAAAGCTTCTCCACTTTCATCTGTTGTAGCTTCTTTTATAAGGTTTTCATATCCCGCGTCGCTATAAACCTTAATTAAGACCCCTCCAAGATTGTTCTCTTCGCCAAAATTTACTCTCGTTGTTATTAAAGAGAGAGCGCTATATACATTTATTCTTCCTGTTCCAATCTTTCCGATATAATCTCCATTTTTGTCGTCAATATTGTCTGTTGTATCTTCTATTATCTGCCAAACCTCTTCCCTCGTAAGAGAACTATCTACAGACCAGATGAGTGCCGCTAATCCTGACACAAGAGGAGCTGACATCGATGTTCCGCTCTTTTCATCGTATTCATTATTTAAAACTGTACTCAGTATCCCAATTCCGGGAGCAGAAACATTAACCCACTCTCCATAAGTAGCTCGGTGATCCTTTTCATCACGACTATTTGTAGCAGTCACCGCCAATGTTCCTTGATAATCTCCAATCTCATAAGGATTTCCTTCTCCATCTTTCCCAAGATAGGCCGCAGGATAATATTCTCCCTCATCCCCACTATTTCCTGCCGAAAAGATAACAAGAGAGCCCTCCTCATTTGCGTAATCAATCACATCTTCAATAAGCTCGGAAAAAACTCCTTTTTCTGCATATCCCCAGCTATTGGATATAATGTTAGCTCCATTTTCTACCGCAAATTTAATCGCCTTTGCGATTTCACTTGCTGGTGCACTGCTGTCTCCATCTTCAAAAATTTTTACTGCCATCAGTCTGCTTCTCCAGCTTACTCCGGCAATTCCTATGTTATTATCTGTTACAGCGCTTATTATCCCCGCTACATGGGTTCCGTGACTATGATTGTCTCTTGGATCTTTATTGTCACTAAAAAAATTATAGCCATGAATACATTCTCCCAAAAGCTCCCTATTTTCATCTTTACACTCAGAGCCGTCCCACATATTTTCCATTAAATCTTCATGCTCATAATCAATTCCTGTATCAACTACGGCAACAATTATATCATCACTTCCCTTTTCTATATTCCATCCGGAGGGAGCATCTATTTTTTGTAAGCTCCACTGCTCGTTAAAGCGTGTGTCATTTGGGGTTGTATGTAGTATCGCTTTATAATTTAAGTGAGCATACTCTACATAAGGATTGTTCTCATACTCCTCTATAATTTTCTCTAAATCAGCACCTTCATCAAAGACAAGTCTATAAACAGAAGAAAGATTAGATGCAGACTTTCCTCTCTCTTCAACAGAAAAAAGCCCAAAATCTCTTTTTTGCTCTCTTTTAAAAATCTCTTCCTTTTTTCTTAGCCCATTTTTTTCCGCAATATTGCTGGTTGTCAAAATATCGGTTCTCTTTTCTTTATTATACTTAACAATGATTTCTCCCGGAACATACTCTTGCAAGCTTGCATCAATCCCTATGGGAACTAAAAATAAGAATAAAAAAGAGAGAGAAAGATAAAGTAGCTTTCTCATATCTCTTTTATAGATATTAAATAAAAATATATCTCCCTTCTTCATATCCTTAAATCTTTAACACCGCTATTATGCCATAGTGAGCTACAACTAGTGCCGAAAAGACAATAATCAAAACCAAGACCTTATTTAAAAAGAGAAAGGAAAAACGTGTCTTTCTTAAAAAAAGTATCTTTAATAAAACTGTGGAAAAGATAACTACAGAAAAGACAAAAAGAATATATCCTTTTATATTTTCAAAATCCGTTCTCAATTTTGCAAATAAGGAAGAGTATTCCTTTTCTTCAAGAATTTCATCTATGCCGGAAACAAGATAAGAAGAAACGCTACCTTCTTCTCTAAAAAAGATAAAAGATTCTTCTTTCTCTTCTTCTTTCTTTAGGGCAATATCTTCTTCAATCTCTCTCCCTAAAACCTCATCCTTCTCTTTTTTTACAAATAGATTTAATTCTTCTTCCGCTTCTCCTCTTACCAGAGGAGCTCTATCACTACTTCTCGTTCCAAAAAGCTGCACGATATAGGTCGCCTCTTGGCCCTTATATCTTCCCTCGGCTGTAGCTATCCCTATCTCTTCAAAATTATCACTTACAATATTCGCCTTATGTGTCGGCGAATCCATCCAAGCCCTATGAACATTATGAGAGTCAATAAAATTAACAGCCAAGTTTTCTCCCGCATAGCGATAATCATAACCCACTTTTTCAAACCAATACCATGGAGTTATGCCTTCCGGAGAGACATGGGCAAAATATCCATTTTGTGCCATATCTTCCGCTTTCATTTTTGCCGCCTTGCTAAGCAATTCATCAACAACAAGTCCGCCCCTATCTCTCTCTTCTCTATCTAAATTGGTAAGCTCTACCAATCTTTCAGGTAATATTGCAGCTAATAGTTTTTGATAATCTATAATCCCCAAAAAATTGGCAAAAATCAAGAGCTCCAAAGAGATAACAAGAAAAAAGAGAAAACCAAACACCCTTATCCTTTCAAAGAGAGGCTCCCTCTTCTTTTTATCAAGTCCAAAATAATCTCTTAAGAAAGAGATAACTTTTTCAATTCCTTTATTCATCATAAAAATTATACAAAAAAGCTGCAGGGGTGCAACCCCTGCAAAAAGCTGCAGGGGTTGCACCCCTGCAGATAAAGAGGAGAGAGCATATTATTATGCTCTCTTTAAGTTCTTCTCATTTTGCTTTAAGGTTCTACTATAAGACAAATTCTCCTTTTTTGTTTAGTAAAATGTTGTGATAAGAGTTTTTGTAACAAAATCTCACCGCTCTTCTTTTTTCTTTTTTAGAAACCTCTTTCTCAACAATAATCTTTACGATAGAGCGCCACGCCTCCCTATCTAGAAGAAGAGCTCTTTTTTTTTGAGGAAGAAGAAAAATAAAAAAATCTCCTTTTTTTATCTTTTCAATCTCTTTTTTTGTAAATTTTACTCTCCCTTTTTTAATCTCTTTTTTTGTCTTAAACAAAATTACACCTCCTCTCTTTTGCTTTTTTATATCATAAAACCATTGCAAAAACAAGAAGACCCAATTGCACGATTGGGTCTTCTTTTTTTAGTTACTATCTTCTTTTTCCCAAACTAGATTCTCTTCTTTTCTGTCGGCTTAAAGATATAGTGAAGTGTTACTCCTAATAATGCGAGAGCCACAAACATTATAACCAGAGTAGCTGTGTCTTGCTCTTCTGTCTCTTCGTCTATCTCTTCTACCTCAATATCCTCGTGTGGAATCTCCTCGTCTATCTCTTCATCTGTCTCTTCTGCTGTTTCTCTCTCTTCCACAGCTTCTTCCTCTCCCAAAATTTCTCCGTTTTCTACTCCGTTATCAACTACAGCAGTGGTCGGTTCATATAGAGCAAAATTAGGAAGCGGAATCTCTTTTCCCGGACATTCAAGCATATTAATCCATCTCTGTGTCGTCTTATAAACATATCCTGTTGGAGTACTTCCATCCGCATGAATTCCAGCATCAGCCCAAGGCGCCAATATCTCATTGCTATACTTTGTTTGAAAACGCATTACCGCATCTCTCGTCATTTCGCCATAAAATCCGGTAACAGGAAGATTTTCACCCATATGCCTGTTTAAAAAGGATTGAAGCTTTTCTACTTCATGAGGGTTGTTGTCTGCTCCGTACTTGATATATCCTGTAAGATAAAGTTCACAATCAGCAACAGCAGCCTCTTCTTTTTGAATAGGAAGCTTTCCCTCCTCCTTCATCTCCAATACTTTTTCCGCAACCATCTCCACTCTTTCTGCAAGAAACTCTAAGTCTTCACGAAGTGCTTCCATCTTCTCTTCTTCTGTCTCTACATCATTATTATTTCCCGCCTCATCAGCTAAAGCGGCAAATCCGAAAAAGATAAAAACAGAAATAGATAACAAAAATATTGTCCCTTTTATTATTTTCTTCATACTTCTTAATAAGTTAAAATTAATAATTTAGGTTTATAATTAATTAACTGCGACGTTTTTTCTAAGAAGGTCAGCTTTAGAAAGTTCCGCCTCTTAGTATCATCTTATATCGTCTTGATTTAGAAAAAATCACAAGAATATTTCCTATCTCTACCTAGGACAAGGAATTATTTTTTTTCTTAATTTAATCTCATTTTCCTCTTATTCTTACAGATTTAATCCAGATCAAAAAATGTAGCAAAAGACACCGAGCTTACTTTAAATAAGCATATGTCTTCATGTTCTATCCAATATAATAATGAAACTAATAGGACAAAGACACCCTCTAAGCCTTCCCTATTTTACTATTTGTTTATTCTATAAAAGAAAAACAAAAAAGGAGCTAACCCCTCCTCGGTTTTATTCCCTTTTACCATAAAAATAAAAAAAGTAAAGCCCAAAGAGAGGTTAATTGATATTATAAGGCCTTTTTTAATTCTCTCTTTTTTTATAAAAAAATAGACTTGACCTAACTTCTGCTCTGCTGATTGTAAGAGATTTGTTTTTGTCCTTTTTTTTGATATATTAATAGCAATGACCAAAGAAGGGATTATTAATTTTTCGGAAAAAGAATACCCTGCTAAATTAAAGAATATAGACACTCCTCCGCCTTTTCTAAGATGGAAGGGCAATCTAAATAAGGAGATATTAGGGGAGACTCTCGCTGTTGTCGGTTCAAGAAGAGCAAGTAGCTATGGGAAGATGATAGCTGAAAATCTGGTTAAGGATATTGCAGGAGAAGGAATTACTATCGTCTCCGGATTTATGTATGGGATAGATGCAATCGCTCACAAAAGCGCTCTCGAAGTAGGAGGAAAAACTATCGCCGTTATGCCTTGCGGCATAGATATAGTACATCCCGCATATCAAGCTAGTCTCTACAATCAGATTGCCCAAAAAGGACTTATATTCTCAGAACTCAAGGATGGCTTTAAGCCCGAAAGATGGACCTATGTAAAGAGAAATCGTATCGTTGTCGGTCTCTCCAGTGCAATCTTAGTTATAGAGGCCGAAGAAAAGAGCGGCTCTTTAATTTCTGCTAATTTTGCAAAAAAATATAAGAGAAAAATATTTGCGGTCCCCGGACCGATAAACAGCTCTACCTCCAAGGGAACAAATAACCTAATAAAGGAAGGCGCAAGTATCGTCACTTCGGCAAACGATATTCTTTCCTTTTTTAAAAGAGATAAGAAGAAGGTTTTTGAAGATAAAAAGAAAAATTTAGACCCAGACGAAAAGAAAGTAGTCGCTTTTTTAGAAATTGAGATGGCCGATATCGATACTATATCCAAAAATACAGAAATAGATATCTCCAAGTTAAACAAAATAATCTCTCTGCTTGAACTAAAGGGATTTATCAAAAAAAGAGAAAATAGATACCATCTATCAATGTAGAGCTAAGGGGTCTTAGCTAGTGTAAATCCCCATACACTCTTTACGCCGTTCTTTTTTAAAACCTTGCAACACTCCTTTATTGTAAAACCGCTTGTCCAGACATCATCGACCAAGACCACGCTCTCTACCTTTTTCTCACAGCAAAATGAAAAAGCATCCCTTATATTCAGCAATCTCTCTTCTTTTTTTAATTTTGCTTGCTCTCTTGTCTCTCTATCTCTTTCCAGTAACTGGCAGTATTCTTTCTTTGTTATCTTTGCCAAGCTCTTAGCAATTATCTCTGCCTGATCAAATCCTCTCTTGTTTTTCCTCTTTTTATGAAGTGGAACATAAGAGATAATTGTCTCTTCTTGAAATAAAAAGTCAAAAAATTTGGAAAATTTTGCCTTATTTTTTTCTATAGAAAGAAATCCATACTCTAGTAGCTCAAAAGGAATGTCTATAATTGATCCGTATTTTGTCATATAGATTAATTCTTTTACTAATCCCTCATAATCCCAAAAACTAATAAGCCCGTCTAGCTCTCTTTTAGGGCAACGCTTATCTCTTCTGCCAAAAAATTCCGCTTTTCCACAAAAAGGACAAATAAGGCTTGCTTCCGAGATAAAAAGAGTACATTTCTTGCAAAGATATCTTCCTTCTCTTTTGCACTTCACGCACAACTTTGGAAAAAAGATATCCAACAAAAAATTCCCTACTCTTGAAAAATAGTCTAAAGGGAGCCTCTTTCTCATCTGTCTTTACTAATCTTATACTGCAATGCTTCTGCAATATGGCTTTTTTCTATCTCTCTCTTTTCTTCTATGTCGGCAACTGTTCTTGCTACCTTAATTACCTTAAAATATGCTCTTGCTGAAAGAGAATATCTGGAAGAGGCCAGTGTAAGTAGCTCTTCTGCCTCTTTCTGTAAGAGGGAATATCTTTTTATATCTCTATTCTTCATCTCTCCATTTGTCAGTATCCTTTCTCTTCTAAATCTTCTCTCTTGCATCTCTCTTGCTCTCTCTACCCTCCTTCTTATCTCACTTGAACCCTCTTTGTCGCTACTTTTTCCACTAGAAAAAGAGAGCTTTTTTGTCTCAACATCGGGAACCTCAATATGAATATCAACTCTGTCCAAGATTGGACCGGATACCCTTTTTCTATACTTCTCTACCTCTCTTTGAGTGCAAGAACATCTCTTTTTACTATGATTAAGATATCCGCAAGGACAAGGATTTGCAGAAGCAACAAGAATAGAGTTGGAAGGATAGACAACGCTTCCCTTACTCCTTGAAATAGATACATAACCATCTTCAAGTGGTTGACGAAGAGCCTCCAGAGCACTTCTCTGAAACTCATTTAATTCGTCTAGAAAGAGAACTCCTCTATGAGATAGAGTGATTTCTCCCGGTCGAGGAACTGTTCCACCACCAATAAGAGATACGGAGGATATATTATGGTGAGGCGCTCTAAAGGGACGATTAAGAATAAGAGAGCCTCCGGGAGGCATATTTCCGGCTATTGAATATATCTTGGTAACTTCCAATGACTCCTCTTCTGTTAGTCGCGGCAAAATTCCGGGAAGTGCCCGTGAAAGCATCGTTTTCCCGGAGCCGGGACCTCCAATCATAAATATATTGTGTCCTCCCGCGGCAGCAATCTCCATCGCCCTCTTTGCAGACTCTTGCCCCACAACCTCGCACATATCAAACTCATAAGAACTACTCTCTTCTCTCTTCTTATATTCCGCTGTTTTAATTTTCTCTTTTTTGAACAAAAAAGAGACTAATTGCTCTATATCTTCTATCGGAAAGATATTTACCCCTTTTACTACTGCCGCTTCATTTGCGGACTGACTCGGTAAAAAGATATTTTCAAAACCCTTCTCTTTTGCAAAAAGAGCAAGGAGAAGCGCTCCCTTTGTGTGTCTTAGCGAACCATCAAGAGATAGTTCGCCAAAAAAGATGCTCTTTGGAGGTATCTTGAATTTCAGAATGGAAGAGAGAATGCCGATTGCAATTGGAAGATCGTAGCAAGAGCTATCTTTCGGAATATCCGCAGGGGCAAGATTTACGATAATTCTTGTCATCGGAAAATTAATCTTTGAATTGTTTATCGCCGCTCTCACCCTCTCCTTACTCTCACTAACCGCTTTTGCGGGAAGTCCAACAATCTCAAAGACAGGAAAGCCTTTTTTTATGATGTTCACCTCTACATCAACCTCAATAGGTTGCAGTCCCGCATTTGCCATCGAAGATACTTTTATAAACATTATTGGAATATATTTTTATAATGCCTTATCTCTTTAAGGCCATTTTTTTTAAAGACGACGGATATCATATCTATTTGACAAGCACCATAGTACTTATTAAAGGCGACATACGCCTTCGCATTTCGCCTAATTCTCTTCTTTTTATTCTCGTCTATACTCTCTTCGGGAGTCCCCAAAGAAGAGTCGCTCTTGCTTCTTACTTCAATAAAGGTAAGAGTCTCTTCTTTCTTAGCAATAATATCTATCTCCCCAAATTTTTTCCTATAATTTTTTGTTACAATAAGATATCCACTCTCTCTTAGATAGCTCTCCGCCTCCTCTTCTCCCTTTTTCCCTAAAAACTTCTTATCCATAAAGATAATTTATCTCCGATTCTGCCTCTTCCCTCCCGTAGACGACATCTCTCGTAAAAGAGATATATTCTTTAGGGGAAGGGAATACCTTTTTTATCCCTTTCTTGCATATAATTATCGGTTCTCTTCTGTTTATATACTCTTTATGCGCACCCCATAAAAAATCCTGAGAAAAGTCGAGTATCTTTTCCGGTTCAACCGCTTTCTTCTTTAATTTCAGCTCTTTTTCAATCTCTTGCCCCGGACTAATTACATTTACATAGACTAAGAGATGCTTTAATTGCTTTTTACTTACCACCTCTACAGCCTTAAAGTTGCCCAAAAAAAGAGGACCTTGCCTGCTATATTTTATATTAAAATGTCTCGTATATCCTGTTCCCACTTTATGCATAAACTTGGATATCCCGCCCATCGCTATCTCTTCTATGATGAGATGAAAACAGTCTCTTTTGAGAGAATAAGAGATAATACTTACCAGCTGTTTCTTCTTTTTTCCGTTCTTTTTCCAGTGACTTTTGATTATGTCAAAGCCCTCTTTCCCCGACTCTTTGTCAAGTTCGTGAAAAATATTATATTTTTTTGTGTCATTAAAAAAATAGAGCGCCTGAAGTAGGCGCCATTTATCTTCTTTAGAAGGAAAGATATTTCTTCCTTCAATGCTTTTGTGGAAAACGTGAAAAACCTTTCCCTTCGCAAATCTTCTTTTTGGCATATTTTTGCTTTTACTTTTATTAAATTGGCTGGAATATATCCCTCCTTGAATAAAATAAAAAGTTTAAGCATTAAAGTGCCATAATCAAATTTTGTCAAGTTTCTGCCCCTTTACCCCTTATACTAGGCTTGACCTAGTAGAAGGTATCTTTAATTTATTAATCTCTTACTCCCATTTTATAAAGTACTCGTGATAGTCATCACCTCTATGCATACATTTTCTCTCCTCTATCTTTACTTCTTTTGCCTTGGTTGCAAGCATCGCCATAATAGAAAAATAACCTTCAAATAGTTTGCAGTCTATCGGATCAGTTACATAGTCTTCAATTCGTACAATAAGATATTTTTCCTCTTCATCTATTTTGTAGGGTATCATCCTTCCTACCGTAAAATGTTTTCTCCAAAAGGGTTTTGTCGCTTCAAATGTCCTTTTAATAGAGATGAAGTGCTTTGTAAGCATCTTTACAAAAAAAGATATTTTGGGAAGGTTATACCCCATCTCTTTTATATCCTCATCGGTCCAGCCCAACGTCTCTTTTATGACAAGGTGGAGAAGTGTCATATATCCTAAAGGGTATCTTTGCATAACCGAAATCTCTTTCTTAGTAGGAAGGCCAATCTTGACAAGCTCTTCTTCTACTTTTAATAACTTTTCTTTTCCAAAGTTATTTTCAACGTAAACAAGCGGTGTCTGAAGAGAGACACCTCTACAAAACCCCTCTATATTTTTTAGATAATCTATCTTTTTTTGATCCATCTCTTTTTAATTAAAAGGATCTGTCAAGTGACCCATAAAAAGTATCGTCTCTGTCTCCTTTTCTTCAATTATAAAGAAGAACGGTCTATTAAACTCTATTACTATAGGATCAATTGGAGCAGAGGTTACCCTCATCTCTATCGCCGTAACAGCTGCCGCCTCCGTCCCTTCTTCATCGACTTCTATAAAAGATTTGTGCAAAACCTCGCCGATATATATATTCTCTCCCAAAGCATCAATATCAGCCATCTTAGAAAAATTGGCATCTCCCATATTAAAGGCGTCAACCATCCCGAGAGAGGTAAGTGGATTTTTTAATTTGTATTTATCTTCTATTGTAAACTTTGGCATCCTCAAAGTAGCCTCTCCTCTTCTCATATCTCTCTTAATCTCATCTATCTTTTCTCTACTTAATGTCTCATAAAAATTATCAAGAGAGGAGTTTTCCACAGGGACAAATGCATAAAAAAGATAATCTCCATCCTTATACTCAAGCTTTATCGCATCCAAGTCATCTCCCTTGTAATAGAGATAATCATCTTTGTTCTCCATCATATCTACATAATCTTCTCTCTCTCCGTAAAAAATTCTCTCTTTGGTCTCTTCTTTGTCAAACTCAATCTCCCATACTCCCTTAAAATATATCGCGTTTATAAGATAGGCGATAACATCTGCCGGTATCGGTCCATCATCAATTATCTCCTCTATCTTTTCTCTTGTCTCCTCTCTCACCCATTTATTTATAGAAGCTCCTTCTTCCGGCAACTTCTCTATTTTTGCTTCAAAATAGTTTTCCCCATCCCTCTTATAGCTTTCCAAAAAAGGAATCCCCTCTCTCAAGAAAAAGGCGTTAGCGATAGATACCTCCGTTTCCTTAGAAACATCTTCTAAGTACCTCTTCAAACTCAGCGCCTGCGCTTCTATATCCTCCTCTATTCCTTCAAGCTCCAACAAGTCTCTCATCTCTCTTTTTGTATTCTCGTCAGCACCGATATAGGCGAGCATCAAAGCGGTATGGATGCTATAAGGAGAGATAAAAGCATTCTCTTTAGTGTCAGCAATTTCGTTAAAAATATTAAAAGAAAAATCTCTCTTTGCGCTGGAAAGATTGTCTAGCTCTTCTATCTCCATCGGCTCAAATACAAAATCCTCTCTCTCTTTGTCAATATCTTCTTTTTCTTCCCTGTGGAAAACTTTTCCCAAATCATCCATATCTCCTTCAAAAAAGAGGAGATATAGGCCTGCCAAAGTAAATACCCCTGCGCATAATAATAGAATTATTTTTTTCATATTTTTTAATTATCTTAATTAATTATCACCTCTTTAAGCATAATCCAAAAACTGCAGGGGTGCAACCCCTGCAGATATTACAATTTTCTTAAAAAATACCTTACCCTGCCAGTCTTTCTTGAATCATAAATAGCCTTTTTTGAAGAGTTTCCATTCTCCTTTCTAGCTCTTCTCTAGCCGCATCTTTTTCAATCTCAGCTTCTTCTAAAAGCCTCTCTTGTACAGAACTTATCCTCTCTTCAAGCATCGTCATGTTTTCTCTTATTTTTTCTCTTGGGTCAGTATCCTCTTCCTTTTCTTCTAAATTGCCCTTTAATCTTTTCACTATTGTATCCAATCGTTCTTGTAATTCTTCTTTATTCTCATCCTTTTCTCTTGATATCCTCTCTTGTACAGAACTTATCCTCTCTTCAAGCATCGTCATGTTTTCTCTTATTTTTTCTCTTGGGTCAACGCTCTCTTTTTTTTCCACTACATCACCATTTACCCTTTTCATTATCGCCTCTAGCTGTTTTTGTAAATCATCTTTTTCGCCCTTTTGCTCTTTTGATGGTCTTTCCCGCACAAAAGTTGGCTCTTCTTTGCTCTTTTCTCTTGGATCAACGCTCTCTTTTTTTTCTTCTGTGCCACTTGCCAATCTTTCCATTATCGCCTCTAGCTGTTTTTGTAAATCATCTTTTTCGCCCTTTTCTATGCGTGCTTCTACATCTATTGCTTCACTTAATAGGTCTAATCTATCAAGTAATAGTGCCTTTTTTACAATCTGTCCAAATGCTTCTTCTCTCTCCTCCTCCACTTCTTCTTTTCTCTCTATGCCACCTTCTGCCTGAAGTCTCTCTGCAATATAATCTTCTGCCCGGCTTCTCTCTATAATTTTTTGCACACGCTCCTCAATAATACTCATATCAGCATCAACTCCTACATTTTTTTGCAATACTCCGGTAAAAAAGAAAACCGAAGTCAAGCATAAAATAGTTGCTACTTTTTTTGTCATGTTATTACTGATTAAATTAATAGTCTACTAATCTCATTTAACATCTTTGCCTTAAAGTTGTCAAACCTTAGCTGCAGGGGTGCAACCCCTGCAGATTCTAGGTTTGACCTAGTATCACCCCTTTTTCTTCTTAAAAAGAAGAAAAACTTTTCTTATCTATTTTTTCCTCTATATTTTTCTAATGCCTTCAAAAAAGATAAGGTTCGAAAATGGAAAAATATATCATCTCTTTAATAGAGGGGTTGAGAAGAGAGATATCTTTATCGACAAAAAAGATTATTTTCGCTTTGTCTCTTGTCTTTATGAGATGAATAGCAAAGGAAAGATACTAATGAGAGAAAAGATAGAACAAAAATTAGAAAAAAAGAAAGCTATATTATCGGCTCCCACTATCCCAAGAGAGAGATTAATAGATATTTTGAGTTTCTGCCTAATGCCAAATCATTACCATCTAATTGTCCGTCAACTCACTGATAATGGAATCTCTCTTTTTATGAAAAAATTAGGTGACGGATATGTAGGCTACTTTAACTCTAAATACGACAGAAGAGGAATGGGCTCTCTTTTTCAAGGAAGATTTAAGACGGTTCAAGTAGAAAAAGAAGAACAGCTAATAAATCTCTTCTGGTATATCTTTGTAAATCCACTGGACCTTATAGAAAAAGACTGGAAAGAAGAAGGCATAAAAGATGTTGAAAAGATATTAAGATTCCTAAATTCTTATCGCTGGTCAAGCTATCTTGATTCTATCGGCAAAAAGAACTTTCCTTCAACTATAGAT
>PWII01000004.1 GCA_003561025.1 Candidatus Nealsoniibacteriota bacterium | reverse complement strand
ATTAAATTTTTTATAATTTATAACTCTCTCTTTTAACTCTTCAATTCTTATGCTTTTTAAATCCTTTTTCCTTAACGGAGAGACAGTTCCTCCTAAGATAAAATATATTCCGTTGTATTCTCCTGTTTTTTCGATAGAGAGAAGATCCGTCTCTTTTTCAACAACACATATCATCTCCTTTTCTCGCCTTACATTGCTACATATATTGCAAAGCTCTTTTTCTCCTTCAACCGCCTTAAAGCAAAAGGAGCATAGCCTTACATTGTCTTTGAGTAGTTTTAAAGTGTTTATAAGATCTTCTAGCTCTTCTTTCCTAACATTAAGACAATAAAAAGCAAACCTTGTTGCCGTACGTGGCCCAATGCCGGGAAAACGAGAAAAAAGGGTGATGAGTTTTTCTATTATTGAGGAATGCATTAATTAGTTTTCTTCATGGTGGCGGTCAAGATTTCTAAAAGTCGCATTGCTCTGGTCAAAGTAGAGTTCAACTTTACCGATAGGACCATTACGATGCTTAGCGACAATAACATCAGCTATATTTTTTCGTGAAGTATCTTGCCTATAATAATCTTCTCTGTAAATAAACATCACAACATCTGCATCTTGTTCTAGTGCGCCTGTTTCTCGTAAATCGGAAAGACGTGGTACTTGAGGAGTTCTTTGTTCTACAGCGCGAGAGAGTTGGGATAGGGCAAGAACGGGAACATTAAGCTCCTTGGCAAGTGTTTTTAGCTCTCTGGAGATTTCAGTCATTTGCTGTACCATAGGAACGTTTTGAGAGCGAGGTTGCATTAGTTGCAAGTAGTCGATAATAATGAGCCCAAGACCTTTCTCTGCTTGTAGTCTCCGTGCCATGGTTCTCATCTGCATTACATTAAAAGAGACAGAGTCATCTATATATATTGGCAGTTTGGAAAGTTTATCAAAAGACTCTCTGATTCGGACAAAATCGTTATTGTCTCCTTGCTTTTTTAAGTTTCCGGTACGAAGCTTCCAAAGATTAATTCCTGACATGTCAGAAATTAGGCGGTCAACAATTTGGTCAACAGACATCTCTAAACTGAATATACCGACAGGAACGTTATGGTTTAAAGCGACATTTTTTGCAATATTAGAGGCAAAAGCACTCTTTCCCATACTTGGTCTTGCTGCAAGAATAACAAGGTCTGATTTTTGTAATCCAGAGAGGATATTGTCTAGATCGACAAATCCGGTAGGAACTCCTCGTGCTAATCCATCCTGAGAAGAGAGTGATTCGATGCGGGTGAATGCGTCTTCAAGCGTGTCTTTTAATACAAAAAAATTTTTCTTTGATGATCCTTGCGCAACACTAAATATCTTTTTTTCAGCTTCATCTACAAGAAGATCAACATCTCTTTCTTCATCATATGCAGAGACACTTATCTCTTGACCATAGCTTATTAAGTCTCTTAATACTCTTTTTTTACAGACAATATTTGCATAATGAGCGATATTGGATGCCGTGGGAACGGAATTTACAAGAGAGGAAAGATAGCTTTTTCCACCGATGCTTTCTAAGAGTTTTCTTTCCTTTAGATGAGTAGAAACTGAAAGCAGATCTATCGCTTCTCTTTTTTCCAGAAGAGTAATTATAGTCTCGTAAATATCTCGGTGTGCTTTGTTATAAAAGTCTCTTGGCTTTAGAAAGTCAACAACCTTAAAAATTGCTTCCTGGTCGAGCATCATTGATCCAAGCAGAGATTGTTCGGCTTCTTGGTTTTGAGGAGGTACTTTTTCCATATATCTATTTCTTTTTTAATTTTGGCCCACTTTTTGTATCTTCAACAAGATAACCTAATTTTTCAATCTGTTTTTTTATCTTGTCTGCATCATCCCATTTTTTTTCTTCTCTAAACAGCTCTCTCTCTTTAAGCATCCTGGAAAGCTCTTTATTTATACTCACTTCCTTTATGAGTAGCTCTTCCTCGGATGCAATAATAAAATGAAGAACCTTGTCTATCTCTTTTAAGAAATCCATTATCTCATCGACATCTCCTGAAGCGACGTTATCCTTTGAAAGGCTTGTATTTATCTTTGTGATAAACTTAAACAAAGATGCAACAACAAGAGGAGTATTAAAGTCATCGTTTAATGATTTTTCTATCTTTGATTTGGTTGACTTAATCAACTTAGTAATGTCTTTATTTTTATCATCGGTCTTTCTCAGGTTATTTATTTTACATAAAAACTCGTCAATTTTCTTTAATTCTTGAATTGATTGTTCAACCGTATCTTTATTGTAGTTAATAGGGGAGCGATAGTGAGACTTGAGAACCATAAATCTGAGTATTCGAGGAGAATGCTTTTTAAAGAAATCTCTTATTGTAATAAAGTTGCCTAAGGATTTTGACATCTTTTCTCCATTAACTGTCAAAAATCCTGTATGCATCCAGTATTTTACAAATGGTTTTTTGTTTGATATTGCCTCCATTTGGGCTATTTCTGCCTCATGATGGGGAAACATCAAGTCTTTTCCTCCTCCATGAATGTCGTATTGAGCGCCAAAATATTTTTCAGAAATAGCAGTATCTTCTATATGCCAGCCGGGCCTTCCTTCACCCCATGGGCTTCGCCATTTTGGCTCAAAGGGATTTATCTTTTTAGGGTTTTTTGTTGAAAATTTCCAGAGACAAAAATCACCCTTGTTTCTTTTCTTAACACTTTCATCAATTCTACTAACACCATCTTCTGCCTGAACAGCACTTCTTTTGGAAAGCTTTCCGTATCTTTTAAATTTGGAGATGTCATAATATATGCCGTCATTTTCAATAAAGTAGGCATATTTTTTCTTAATCAATCTTTCGATTTGAGAGATTATCTCTTCAATATTAGCAGTAGCTCCTGCATATTTAGTAACGCTATCCACCCTCAATAGACTCATATCTTTTAAGTATTCTCTTTCAAAGTTTTCGGCAACTATAAAAGGAGATTTTTTCTGTTCTGTCGCTTTTTTTATAATCTTATCATCTATATCGGTTATGTTTTGCAGATAAAAAACATTATAGTCCTTGCTTCTTAAATACTTAACAAAAGAATCAAAAAAGACATATGTCCGTGCATGTCCAATATGTGCATAGTCATAGACGGTTGGACCACATACAAAGAGACTAATCTTTTTTCCTCTTCTTGGCGTCAGTCTCTGCTTTGAAGAGGTTGCTGTATTATATACTCTAATCATGTTGTATTATTTATAAATATTGAAAATATTTTATCACACCAAAAGGAGGAATACAAATCCCTTAATATCTCTTGATTTTCGTTTTTTATTTAAAGGTAGT
>PWII01000045.1 GCA_003561025.1 Candidatus Nealsoniibacteriota bacterium | reverse complement strand
GAGGAGGTTTCAGCTGCAGTAGTATTTTTATCTTCTCCGGCATCTTCATATATTACGGGAGCAATAATTAACATTGATGGAGGTTGGCTCGCAACTTAAATTAAGATGATTAAAAAAGTATTTGGAAGGGAAATAATAGATTCTAGAGGAAATCCGACAATTGAAGCATCGGTTATTACGGATAAGGGTGAATTTGTCTCTTCTGTTCCATCCGGAGCTTCAACCGGAGCGAGTGAAATGGTTGAGTTAAGAGACGGAGGAGAGCGATTTATGGGTAAGGGAGTCCTTTCTGCAGTCGAAAATGTTAATAATAAGATTGGCCCTGCACTAATTAACCAAAGAACAGATGACCCCTTTTTTATTGATAAGAAGATTCGTGAGCTGGACGGAACAAAAGATAAATCCAATCTTGGATCAAATGCGATTTTATCTGTTTCGATGTCAGTGTTTAGAGCTGCAGCAGCTGAAAAAAATCTTACTCTCTATGACTATCTATCAAAGAATTTTTCTTTTGAAAAGCGTATTCCGAGGCCTTGCTTTAATATAGTAAATGGGGGTGCACATAGTGGTGGAGGTGTTAGTTTTCAAGAATTTATGATAGTTCCTCAAAAAGAAAAGTTTAGCAAAAACTTACAAGAGGGTGTGGAATTTTATCATAAATTAAAGAAAATAATTACAGAAAAATACGGTAAAAGCTCTACAAACATAGGTGATGAGGGGGGATTTGTCCCTAATGCCAAAGATGCTAAAGAGGTTCTTACGCTTTTACACGATATCAATAAAAACTTACCAATAATTATTGATGTAGCGGCGAGCGAATTTTATTCAGGTGAAAAATATACGGTTGATGGTGTAAAGAAAGATAGAGATGAGATTATCTTGATGTATCAAGAGATAGTAGATAGCTTTTCAGTTATCGGAATAGAAGATCCTCTCTATGAGGAAGACTTTGAAGGATGGTCAGAGCTCTCTTTGCGATTAAAAGATATACTTATAGTAGGAGATGACCTTTTAACAACAAACATAGAGAGAATGAAAAGAGCAAAGAAAGAAAGTTCATGCAATGCCATGATTTTGAAAATTAATCAGATAGGCTCTATTTCAGAGGCAATTTTGGCAGCAAAAGAGGCCAAAGAATATGGTTGGAAGATTATTGTTTCTCATCGTTCGGGCGAGACATGTGACGATTTTATTGCCGATTTCGCGGTCGGTATTGGAAGTGAATACATTAAGTCCGGTGCGCCTGTAAGAGGGGAGAGAATTGCTAAATACAATCGACTATTAAAAATAGAAGATGAGATTATAAATAAAAATAATAATTAAAAAGATAATTTAAATAAAATATGCCAAATAAAAAACTCCTAATAGGACTTGTTGTTGCAGTATTGATTTTATTTCTTTCAATACTATACAGAGATAACAAAGACACTGAGGTAGAAACATTCTCTGGAGAATTTTTTAGTGAGAAGGTGGAAGTTGGAAGATATATATAGAGCGACAATTACTTTGTGTTAAAAATATGAAAAAAAAAGCGATTCTTATTATTCGTGACGGATGGGGTTATCGTAAAGAAAAATACAAAAATGCGATTGCAAAAGCGAAGACTCCTTTTAACGACTATTTGAAGAAAAACTATCCCTCAACAGTTCTCTCTTCTTCCGGAAGAGCTGTCGGACTTCCAAGTGGCTATCAGGGTAATTCAGAAGTTGGTCATCTTACCATAGGTGCGGGGAGAGTTATACATCAAAACTTGGAAAGAATAAACAAATCAATAAGCGATAATACTTTTTTCTCAAAAAAAGTATTTTTAGATGCAATCAAAAACTGCAAAAAAAAGAAGAAGGCTTTACATTTGATTGGGCTTCTTCAAGAAGAAGGTGTGCACTCACACACAAGACATCTCCTTGCTCTTATCTCTTTGTGTGAAAAAGAAAATTTTAAAAAATTATATCTTCATATCTTCACAGATGGAAGAGACTCTCCTGTCAATAATGGGAAAAAGCAGATAAAAAGAATAGAGGCGGAGATGAAAAAAAGGGGTTTTGGTAAAATTGTGACTATTTGCGGAAGATATTATGCGATGGATAGAGATAAGAGATGGGATAGAACAAAAAAAGCTTATGATGTAATTATTGAAGGCAAGTCAAGACATAGATTTGAAGATGCGTTAAGAGAAATTAAAGAGTGTTACAAAAAGGGTGAAACCGATGAATTTATATTACCAAGAGCAAGGAAAGAGTATGAAGGCGTAAAAGAGAACGATTCTGTTATCTTTTTTAATTATAGAACAGATAGGCCAAGACAGCTTGTACAAGCGATGACTGAAAAAGATTTTAATAATTTCAAGAGAAAAGGCTTTGTAAATCTTTTTTTTGTTGCAATGACTAGCTATTATAGCGGAATAAAGGCGAAAGTAGCATTTGAAGAAGAGGAGATTAAAGATACTCTTTCGGAAGTGATAAGTAGAAATAATTTAAGACAGCTAAAGATTACAGAGACCGAAAAATATGCTCATGTAACTTTTTTCTTAAATGGACAAAAAGAGATACCTGTTAAGAATGAAGAAAGAATAATGATACCCTCTCCAAAAATTGCAACATACGACAAGAAGCCAGAGATGAGTATTAAAGAGATAGAAAAGAGACTATGTGATGAAATCAAAAAAGATTTGTACGATTTTATTGTTGTTAATTTGGTAAATTGTGATATGGTGGGTCACTCTGGAGAAGAGAAGGCGATAATTAAGGCGGTTGAGGCGGTTGATAAAACAACAAAAAAAATTGTTGACTGTTCTCTAAAATATAACTACTCTTCTTTTATCTTTGCCGATCATGGAAATGCGGAAGATCAAAGAAAAGAGTGGGGGACAAGTCATACGACAAACCCCGTTCCCTTTATCTTTGTTCCAAGTGAGAGCATTGACCCTGCAAAAGGAAAGATAAAGAGTGGTATGGGATTAAAGAATATTGCACCAACCGTATTAAATTATCTTGATATAAAGATTCCATCCAGTATGGTTAAAGAGATAATTTTATAAAGATTCTTGATAAATTTAATGTTATATATTAGTATTAAACGAGTATTAGATAATAAGACAACAAAGAAAAATGAAAAAAAAGGTAAAGCTATACTCTACACCGATATGCACATATTGTGTCATATTAAAAAAATATCTAGATGGTAAAAACATAGAATACGAGGAGGTAGATATTACTGAAGACGAAGAGGCTAAGAAGAGAATGATTGAGAAGACTGAGCAAATGGGCGTTCCTGTTCTTGAGATAGATGAAGAAAAATTTATTACCGGAT
>PWII01000024.1 GCA_003561025.1 Candidatus Nealsoniibacteriota bacterium | reverse complement strand
TTTTTCTAATAACAATCCCGAGAGTTCCTCGGGTTTTTGTTTTTGTGGTATACTCGGACAATATAAATTAACAAACTAATTTATGAGTAAGCAAATACCAACAGCAATAGGAATTTTAATAATTTTGCTATTTGTAGGATTGGTAAGTGCAAGTGTTTTCTTATTAAGTCAAGAAGATGAGGAAACAGTATTACTCAAAGAAGAGATTGAATTTAAAGAAGAAAATGTAGAAATATTTGAAGTTTCTCTTCCTGTAATAATTTTAGATATTTCTTTTAGAGAAAATGAGCACAAAGACCTATCATTATATAATAGGAGTGTAAAAGGAAGACTAGAAGACAACAAAGGAAGGAGTTTTAATTTTGTTTATAGTAGAGATATAGATAGAAATGATGCCACTATTCCAGGGTGGGATAAGCATTATTTTTATATTGATACTGATTCTTCCGAAAAACCAGAAGTTGAAAAAGTTTTACAAGGAAGCGAGGAAGAAAAGAGATTATTGGAAATTTTAGAAAGCTGGGACTATTCTGATTGGCAACCTAAAGACCAACTAGACAACACAAAGGCTTTTGTTTTAATGTTTATAAGAGAGCTAAAAAATGAGATTGGATCTGTTCAGGCAGATGAAATTTTTTCTAGTCTGAAAGAAACAAGAATGGGAGAGATGAACAGGGCTTATCAAAGCGAAGATTTTAATTTTGAATTAAACTTTCCGGAAAATTGGTTCATAAAAAAAGATGAAAATAATTTATTACTACAAAAACCTGAAAGCTTGATAATTAGTGGATTAGATTTGGCTGGTGCTAGTCCCCGAATTTCTTTGCGTATAACAGTGAGAGAAGCAGATGTTTATAGAGAAGATATAATGGATAAATTTTTTACACACTGGAAGGTTCAAGAAAAAACATTAATTTCTGGTCAAGACGCTTCTTTTATAACTATAGGAGGATATGGTAATTATTCTTGTTCAATTATTTTTACGAACAATAAATTTTTATATGAGATTAATTTTGGAGATGGTTGTTTTAAGGAGGAAGATACTCAGTCCTCAATAAAAGAAGGTGATATAAAGCTTGAGAAGCAAGAGCACTTAAAAATAGAAAAAGAGATACTTTCTACTTTTAGATTTTTAGAATAAATTATTAGGGCAATAAATAATTTAAATAAATAATTTATGAAAAAACAAATATCAACGACAATAGGAATCTTAATAATCTTGCTTGTTGCCGGAATAGTGGGAGTAGGCGTCTTGTTTTTAAGCAAAGAAGATAATTTTGAGGCAGAAAGAGCAATAATAAATAAGGACACTAACTTAGAAAGAGATGTTTTTGTTGATAGAATAATGGTTCCTGTTATTGATAACACTTCTTCAGTAGAGCTTGGAGAAGAGATTGGCTATGATACTGAGGCTATGAGGGAGGCGCAAGAGAGAGGAGACTATATTGGGTGTGGAGATAGAGTTGCTTATATAGAAAAAGAGATAGAGCCAACGAGTAGACCGCTAGAAGCAATATATTTAGAGCTCTTTAAGGGAGATGAAATAGTTGAAGGAACAGATTATGAAAATCCCCTCTCTTATCACATTAAAGAGAGAGTTATTGAAAGCGGAGAAGAATACTATACTACGAAACCACTAGAATTTGAAAGAGTCGTTTTAGAAGAAGATAGAGCAAAGCTATATCTTAGTGGTGAGTATTTAACTATCGGAACATGTGAGCCCCCAAGAATTGAAGCGGTTTTAAGGTTTGCGGCTTTGCAATATGATTGGATTAATAATGTTGATATATATCTCAATGGAGAAGAAATGGAATTTATTCATGGAGGAAAAGGTTAGTTTAATTTGTATCTATTCTTTTAGATCATTATAAGTATTAATAAAAAGATAAATTATGGAAAAAGAGATAAAGAAGAAAAAAGACGATGAGCCGGGAGCTTTATTTATTCCTGCAGGAGTTTTAACAGGGATGGGAGTTGGGTTTTTTGTAGGAAATATACCGGGAGCGATGTTTCTGGGGCTTGGAATCGGCTTTGCTCTTTTTGCGGTTTGCGAAATCTTTAAAAAAGAAAAATCAAAATGAATAAGTTAGCCTTATTTGACGTCGACTATACTCTGGTTAGCAGTTTAAGGGGGACATAAGAAAGCTTTTGCGAAAGCGTTTAAAAAGGTATATGATGCTGATGCCGATATCGATACTATAAACCACCAAGGCATGACCAACAAGCAGGTAATTACAGAAGTTTTGCTTAAAAAAGGATTAAAAAGAGGAGAGAGATAAATAAGAAAATAGAAGATTGTACTAGAGAGATGGAGCTTTGCTTTAAGGATATCATTAGTAATGATGAAATTATTTTGCTTTCTTCTTTCTTGCATTTTACTACTTCAAAAAAAGAAAAGGCTATTAATACATCAACAATGTCAATTTACTAAATAATAGAGTAGGCATTCTCTTATATCACGAGCTTAAACTAATTTGACAGAGGCTTTATGAAAGCCTCTGTTTTGATTTTATTATTTAAATGCTTTATTAAAGACTCTTGTTAAAAAATATACTTGCTTTTTTTTAGAAAATTACTTATCCTTTTTAAAAAGGAGGGTAAGGCTATTTGCCGTGCGCTTCTTTTTTTATTTTAAAAGATTTTGTAGGCAACATGTCTTTATGTTAGCCGATACTATATTTAAAAATCGGTTAATAATTTAACGTAAATGATAATCCAATATTCATTATCATTTTGGTCGACCGTTAGTTATCTATCTTATTCTTAACTAAAGACAAAAAAATGAACAAAAAATTTATTCTCAGCAGTTTGCTAGTTGCAACTGTGTTAATTGGAGTCATTGTTGGAACAATGGCATTTTTCACTGCAACTCAGACTGTTGAAGATGCAGCCCTCGTTGCAGGAACATTGGACCTAGATGTTAGAAGCGGCACAGTTGAAAGAGAAAGTTTTCTTCTCACGAATTTGGGAGAAGACTATACTATGAGTGGCGAGAAAGAGTGGACTGTAAAAAACACCGGAACATTACCGGGAAGACTGTATGTTGCTCTTGATAATTTACAAAACATCAATCATGGCTGCAATGAACCAAAAATGATAGCAAGAGAAAGCGTGTCAATGGAAGCTTGCGAGCAAGAAGCAGGTCGTTTGGGCGAATACATGGAGATAACCTTGCAATTAGATGGTGTAGACCTACTTACTTCTACCCTAAGGGGTGAGGATGAGCCAGTAATTCGTAGCACTTGGGAGGGTCTAGATCCAATTGTATTTCAAGCGGATGAAGAAAAAACATTCAGGGCCTATTGGTCAGCCGATCCGGATGAATATGGCAATGAGATTCAAAATGACGAGATTCGATTCAACATTGAGTTTCATCTAACACAATTACTAGAA
>PWII01000049.1 GCA_003561025.1 Candidatus Nealsoniibacteriota bacterium | reverse complement strand
TTTTATTGAAATTTTTTCTATTTGATCTTCAATAAAATTAGAAATAGGCAATACTCCGTGAACTATTAAAGGGGCTTTACTACAAAAAAGTGATGTATTAGTTGTGTTTGTTATTATTATTGGCCATTCACATATTTCAAGTAATATTTTTATATTCAGAAATTTTGCTATTGTTGACCAGTATTTAACCACAAAATAATTCCTTGTATATAAAATAATGAGATCAATTTTATTATGTAATTTTAGGTTGGTTAAGAAAATTATCGAAAACAACTTACCAAAAATATCATCCAATCTTCTGCAAATCCAATATTTTGATCGGACTGAAAAAATACCGGGGTAGAAATAATTAATTCCCTCAACCTGGCCTTTTCTCTTCTTATCACTCGAATGTTCTACATCCGCACCCCTGAGTCCGATATACTGAACACTATAGCCTATATGTATAAGGCCCCTGGCTATCAATTTAACCCTGCTGGTTGAAGCCATTCCCCATGGGAATGAAGAGGATTCAGAAATTATTACAATATGTTTCATATAACTTTTAAAACGATGTGCTTAAAGATCAAGGAGACATTTGATAATTTTCATCTTAGTGCTTAGGATAAAATCCATATGAAGACAATATTTTTATATTGATCACTGAATATAAATATCCTGATTATCAGGTACACTGTTGTATAGTATTAACCCATTAATAAAAAACAGCATTGTTATATTATCCATGAAAAATCTCTGAGAAGTTGCTCCAACAGATAGTGCAAGAAAAAAGAATAATGCAAATGAAGGATTAAAATTATAAGCAAGGCATAGTTTTCTCATTCCCATATAGTAAAAATAAAATATCAATGGAGCTATTAATATCCCATAACTGGACAAGGTACGCCAGATACCAGCTCCTGTGAAAAAATATCGTGATCCAAGTTCAAAATCTCTTGCGGCCAGAATAATCCCTCTTCCAAGTAATGGACTCGTAGATAATAAATTAATAGCCGCTCGAATTCTCCAAATTCTCCCTCCCCCTTTCTGAAAAATTGTATCATCATCTATTTCTTTCTCAAACTGGCTTACTATTTTTTCCTGCATGAAATCCAGTTGTGTAAAACCGACTAGTGTCATTAGCATAAATAATGGGACGGTTAATACTTTTAGGCTAATGTGGATTCTTGAGGTTAAAACGGCATATGATATAATAAAGAAAAAAGCCAAATATCCGGCAGTGGATAAGGTTGTTAAAAGTATTATACTCATTATAATATTTTTCTTATTGACAAAGTTTTTCTGTATGATTGTGTTTGCACCGATTGCAAGAATCAAAAAATAAGCAAACGCACCCGGTTCATGATAAAGTCCCCAGTTTCTCATTATTGCCAAACCGAAAATTTCAGAGCCCTCAGGAGGTATTGTATATATTAATGCCAGGCTCACCCGGTCAGTTGCATCAGGATCTATCTGGCCCTGAGTAAGAACGCTACTGCTGTACTTCAAGTATTGGAGAAAATCATTGACTGGTGGTAATACCAACTGAGCCAGCCAAATTACACTTGAAAGCAGTGCCGTGAAATATATTATATTAACTAAATACTCAAATATTCGAGGCCCTGTCACCTTGTAAAGTAAATATGGTATAAGGAGAGTGAAAACTGGATAGGTAAAAAATGTGGTTATAGAAAATCCAAATAAAACACCTTGTATAAGTATTAATAATAATACCGACAAGACAAATAAAATGAAGTTTTGATTAAATTCTCTTTTTCTCTTAAAGAAAAAATAGAATAATAAAGTAAAAGATATGAGACTCTCCAGGTTCGGTATAGGTGTCTCAAAAGCACGTAGAAATACATTAACTTCCAGTATCAGTATTACCGTTACAAGGAAATAATCAGTTACTTTTCTTTTAATATTATGAGCGACCTGCATCTGTGTATATATGGTTCGGATAAATAAATCAAAAAATCTGCGGAATAGTCAATTCACCCTTTTCACTTGAATAAAAATTTTTTACAAATAACACCTATTAAGAAGATTAGCAGGATTATAATAATTTCTAATCTGAAATAATCCGAGAATCCTACAAAATCAATATCTTCACATATGCAAACTACAGACCCTATTCGGGTGAATTTAAAGACAACTGCCTCCTTAGACAATGGGATCCCGTTCTCCAGTATAATTGTAACCATACCAAGGTAGGCAGGATTATCATTATTCTGAATTTTTCCACCGGTCCCTGCCTGTACAATCATTGTGTTGTCTATTAACAAAGGTTCACAAAGCAAGGTATGGCTGTGGCCTCCGACGATAAGGTCAAGATCATTTATTGCCCTGGCAAGTTCTATATCATCCTCAATTCCCAAATGGGAAAGAGCAATAAAAATGTTATTTTCCGAGAGATGACTATATTTCTCTGCAGTAAGAAAGGGATCCAGTACATTAATACCATTAAAATCACACTGGCTTAATCCCAGGACAGCTAAGGTGTATTTCTCTTCGGTATTCAACAAGACATAGGGTTTGAATTCAGGCAATATACCTGATTTTATTTCCAGATTGGCTGCCAGAAGAGGAAACTCCGCTTTAATTAGAGCTTCAAAAGTATGATTTGCAAAGGGTTGCACATCATGATTGCCAACAGTAAGGGCATCATATCCGAGCTTATTCATTTCATTAATGGTAGAAACAGACTGAGATTGGTACCATTCAAGGTCATCAGGTTGAGCCCAGCGACCTGGATTATTTATAAATATGTCGCCGGCATTAAGAAAAAATACGTTTGGATTCAGGTCGCGGGTATTATCGATTTTTTCTTTTATTTCTTCCACGAAGTTAAAATTGAAGTGATTATCATTATTGTGGAAAATAATTACTTCGGTTAAAACAGGGTATTTCAGCATCAAAGATGAATTAATATTCTCCCTGTTTAATGAAATATGACCAGTGCCTTTATCCCCCGTCAATTTGATTATCGGATTTTCACCAGGAACAATATCACTAAAACTAAAATAACCGTCTATCTCTGAAATATATTCACGAATATTGCCATTTACCTCTTTAATTTTTACTATTATTCCTTCAAGTTTCTCTCCCTCATGGTTTCGTACAGTGCCTTCCAGCGTAACCGGGCCACTGATGTTTTGCTGATTATAATCGGTGAGCTCCTGGAGGTCTTCATTGATTTTATATACAAAACTCAAAAATACAGGAATTAATATCATTAATTTTAATATAAATATCCGCATATTCTATTAAATATTAGATTATCATTAATCTATACTTGCCTCTTACTCCGTAATTCTACTGCCCAAAATGGGATATAATTTTTCTTTTTTATTATGCGCCCTATCATTGCAAATATCCTGTGTTTGCCACTTGTAACACTTCCTTCTAATATTTCGATAGGATGTGACCTGAGCAAATTGGTAATTTCCCTGTCAGTCAGTTGCCTTAGGCTATTGTAATATTCTCTGGTAAAAAGCATGGGCCTGTGGCCGCTTTCGATATATTCATTTGCCTTTGAGTAGGGAACCACTCCAGATCTGAATTCAAATGCTATGCAATAGATAAAATAATTGTTCCCGGAACTCCAAAAAAGGGGATTATGATTATGGGGGCGATCAAATGGCTTATCGGTCTTTGTTTCTTCAACAGTCTCCATTAGTTCGGAAACTTTTCCGTTTTCATCTGTGCCGAAATAATCTATAATCTCTCCCACGGTCTGATATTTACCATTGGCCGTTACAATGTCCAGATGCCTTTTTCTCCATCTCCAGTTAAATGAATCCGGAGGTTCTATTCTGAGTCTGGAAAATTTATCAAAACTGATTTTTTTATAATTTACCCCGACCGGCCAACCACCAACCCGGATAATAATCCGTAGCCAGTGAGGTAAAAGAAATAATATCTTCAAAAATACACGTGTATAATAGTTTTTAATTCTGCCGATACCGGGAAGTTTCCCGGGAGACCACCTGTTTGCCTTGACCGGGTACATTTCCCTGAGAAGTAGTTCACTATTGTTAGGAAGGCTAAATATTACCCCATATAAATCAATTTTATCAAAATAATCAAAATAACTTTTGGAAAACCATTTTGTCCCGTACCCCATTTTTCCACCATTTTCTCTAAAGAAACAAATATCAATATACCTGCCATCTCTGTAAAAGGATACAATCGAATCAGTATTCCTTATTTTTACAAAACCGGTTTTATCAAAGATCGGGAATATTATATTTTCAATTTTACCCCTGTCCCGCGAAAAAACACCCAGATCATCATCATGATCCGGAGGCAATTTACTGTTATTGAAAACCCCCTCCAGGGTACGACCCTGCAACCAGCAGATGATTTCATTATCCCGGAATATCTCAACAGCATCTCTCAGGTTACTTATTCTCACTGGCAATGATTTGTGATAACCCAACTTTTTCCAGTAAATATGATTGATCTTGAAATCATGTTTTGTCCATTCAACCACAGTGCATCCCGGATGAAAATTCTCGTAATCCGCTGTTCCATTATTACCGGTATATCCTGTAATCATTTGAATTTTGTCAGTTTTTTGATCTTGCATAATCAACCCATTTGGCTGCTATTCCAGGAATTTCTCCCGTTAAAACCTGGTCAAATGCACTGAGTGCTTCCTGTGTTGTGAATAATCCATTTTTAACATTTGGCCAGCAATGAACATCCTCCCGCCTGAGGATTTTAATTACTCTAAGGGCAACATTTCTGTATCCAAGGACGCTTACAGCCGTTGCTCTGTGCTGACCTGTTTTGACTTGCCAGCACCATTTATCATTGGCTCCCATGAATATATAAACGGAGATGTCGCCCCCCATGCCATTATGCCGCTGATAACCCCTTTTTTTAATCGAATCCAAAATACTTTTTAACCGGACTGATTCGATTATGATTTTTTCCGGGTTTGCGGGACCGGTCCATGCCCAGCCGTCTTCGATGCCGGTAGCGCCTCCAGCTTGTTTATTCTCTTTATTCACCACCTTTTTAACATGTTTCAACTGATCCTTATGATTACGTTTGTCCCATGGCATGACAATACTCCAGGCAGGCAATTTATTCAGGGGAGAATCTTTTCTCAGAGAAAAACTAAATATCTCTGATGCATTTTTTGGTTGTACCAAATTATAATAATTATCTAACACTTCGCGTATACTTTCTAATGTCCCCTTTACCAGATAACTTTTTGCTGCAACAACGAATGGATTTATTCCCTCCCTGGAAAATGTAAATATTGGTCTACCCCGGCCAAGTTCGGGGCTCGACTCTATAATTGCTTGCTGGATATATGAATAATAGCCCACTGCACTGGGAGAGTTACACACATTTCTCAAATCCAGGGGCCGGATGATATCCTTTTTAACAACTTCATAACCCGCCAGGTTTAAAATAAATCTTACCGGGTTTTTAAAAACTGACATTAAACGGCTTTTATATTACATTTAGAAATAGTTACAAGCAGCAACAACAGACTTAGTAAACCACTTACAATGCTGAACACAGCAACTGTTAATACTGCATCCTTTATGATTAATGCCGCGAGGAAAAGAGCTGAAACCCTTATTACAGTGGATACTGTTGTATAAATAAGGAAAAAGCTCTGAATCCCGATGACCGGAATTGTCTGTATCGCCGAAACCCTGATAAAATCAAAAAAAATCCAAACCGACAACCATCTTGAATACTCACCTGCGTTGACCCATTCATTGCCGAAGATGAACCCGAAAAGCGACGGACCAAATAAAATTATTGCTCCAAACGGAATAATTCCAATACCTGCGAGCGCCAGGGTTGCTTTCGTTAACAATAATTTTATATTCTTACCCTCGTTAAATGCTTTGGATATCCAGGGGTAAAACACTTTCCCTACCGAATCTGAAATAATTCCGGCCGGGTGTTTTATTACTTTTTGCCCCAGCGCATAAAAACCAGCATAAACAGGTCCAAAGAAACTGGCGATAATAATCATGGGTAAATTCTTGGTGAACGCTCCCAGAAACGCTTGTGGTGCCCTGTATACAGGAAAATCCTTGTGCCGGAAGGCTGCCTCTTTAATACTTGAAAATCTTAACCAGGATGCATTCTTTAAACCGTGGGAAGAGTGCTTCTTTTTCGTGAGGGTCCAGCTTAGCATAAAAGCATGCAGCAAATGGCCAAAGGTTGATATACTGACTAATATCAACGCCCCTGGATGTATCAGTCCGATGCCGCTTTTTGATGTATTCACGATTAACGACTGTACTATGCCTACTTTTGCCTTCTTTTTGAATTCACCCTTTCTGATAATCCATTGCTCAACTATTTTGTGAGAAGCAGTAAAAAGTATGAAAACAGGTATCAGAAATATAAACGAAGATATCTCTTCAAGGTGAAGTAATGAAATTAATGGTTGTCTGAATAGAAATAAAATCAGCGCAATTCCCGAAGAAATGGCAGCGGCAATAATAAAGGATAGAACAGCTATAGCTTTTGCATCATCATCCTTTTTAGGAAGAACTATTGCTATCTGGTAAGTAAGAGAACTTACAGTTACTATTATTGCGGAGCTTGCTAGAAAAACCCCAAGGATCCCGAATGCTTCAGGTCCGTATAACCGTGTGATGACCGGTGAAAAAGCGATCCCGATCAACTGAGCCACTACCGAACCGCTGGCAACAATCGATACATTTTTAATGAAAGAATTGTTAACCAGACCGGTAATTTTTTTACGAAAACTTGTGTCGTTGTCGAAGATAGAATCCCAATAACTCTCAAGGATTATTAAGCTATCTCCAAAAAAACGCATATTTCTTTTTCTTTTTTGATTCCTGATCATTACTGTATCCCATTCCGTATCCAAAGCCATATCCAATCCCGTAGCCATTTTGGCTCTGTTTGACGTCATTTATGACTAACACAATGTTTTTCAGGCCGGCTGTATTACAATACTCTGTTATAAAATCCAGGTCGGCTTGCTGACTGAAGTTATGGCGGGTAACAAATAAGTTAATTCTGGCCAGGGCCATAAGTGATTTGGCATCTGCAACCATACCAACTGGGGAAGTGTCAACTATAATATATTCGAAATCATTAAGTTCCTCATTCAGCAACCGTGTCATCGCCTCACTTTCAATCAACTCGACCGGGTTGGGAGATTTAATGCCGCTGTTCATAATATGCAGGTACTCGTTATATTTGCTGACATTAATAACCGCATCCAAATCGGCCCTCCCTATAAGGTAGTTTGAAAGTCCGAATTCCTTCATATCTTTTGTATACTGGTTAGGTTGGGTCTTTCGGATGTCCGCATCGATGTATAGGGTGCGGTTTTTAGAAGTGGCCAAAACTGCCGCAAGGTTGATGGCGGTAAAGGTCTTCCCCTCGGCAGACCGGGTAGAAGTGACTACTATAAGGTTGTTTTGTTTCTTCGGCGAAAAAAAGTGCAGATTTGATCGAATATTTCTGAACGATTCTGCTACCGGGGAAAAAAGATCATCGAATATAACCAGGTCATTGCCATTTGTGGATTGTTTATGCCGCGGGATAATGCCTATTAGTGGAAAATTAACGGCGCTGGTTACCTGTTCCTTATTTATAATTCGGGTATTGAGGCTGTCACGCACCAACAGAGTGATCAAAGGCAGGATTAGCCCAAGCATAAGCCCGATTGTATAGTTAAGTTTCGGCATGGGTGAAACTATGGTTACAAAGCGGGCCTCATCGATAATTTGATGGTCAGGAACGTTCGAAGCAAGGGCAATACCCGCCTCGGCCTGTTTTTCCAGAAGAAAATTATAGGTGGCATCGGTAATGTTGAACATACGCTGTATTCCTATTAGCTCCCTCTCCGTACTCGGCATTTGGGTTATGCGCTCTTCGAGCCGGTTTATTCGCCGGTTAAGGTCATCCATCAATATCCCAGATGCTGCTTTTATATTCTTTAAATTCTCTTCCAGGGTAGCCTTGACCTGTGTAATGTTTTGATCAATTGCCACTACTGCAGGACTTCTTTCGGTGGTATTAAGCAACAACCTGCCTCTTTCTGTATGAAGCCTTGTTAGCTCTGCCAGCAGGCTGTTAAGCATTGGGTCTTCAATACCAATAGCCGATGGTCCGAAAACCTCGCTGAAGTCACGTTTGTCGCTCACGTAATCCTGCAGGAAATTGTAATAACTAAGTTTAACCTCCTCTGCGCTTTTCTCTTTATCAAGCTCCTGCAATTCTTCAACGAGTTGAGTCCCAATTAAACCAATGTCCATAAGTTTTTCCCTTTCCCTGAAACTCTGCAGTCTGCCCTCTGTAGCAGAAAGGTTTCCGGCAGTCAGGGCAATCTGGTTTTCAATAAACTGAACTGTATTTTGCGCAACCAAATTCTTTTTCTTCAGATTCTGGCTGATAAAGGTGCTGGTGAGCATATCGACAAATTCAATCCCTCTCTGCAGGTTGGTTGATTCAAAAGATATGTCGAATATGTTAGAGTTAAGAGAAAGTGGCGTGATAATAAGATTGCGTTTATAGGTTTCCGAAAGACCAGATGGATTGTTTAAGAAAAACTCGTAGGATTTATTGTCATGCACTTCTTTGTTATACGGTGCCACTCTGCTTATGGTGAAAGAGTGGCTTTCCCCCTCAACCTTTTGTCCGAATAAATACTGTTTGTTTTCGCTCAAACCCTCCAGCCCTTTTATCCCAGACAAATAATACCAGTCTTCATCAATAATATTCAGCGTAAATATTTCTTTGTAAGGCTGGGGATGATCCCTGTCAAAACTTACCCTGAAAGGTGCATCAAGGTATATCTCTTTACGGAGGGAAGAACCAAATATGCGGCCTGCCTCATAGTAAGTAACCTCAACATGCATTTTATTCAGCGCCGAATCAATGAGGGAAAATGATTCCAATATGGCTGTCTCGTTGTGAACGTTGTCAACACTCCTCCTTGTTGCCATTTCCCTATCCTGAGAAAAGGGTATGATATTACGGTTTTCCTGGATAAGCATTGTAGAATTGACATGGTAAACAGGTTGTTTAACCTTATTTACCAAATTTGCTATCGTAAGTCCAAGGATAACACATATCACAAATATAGGCCAGTGCGGGCGCAATTTTAGCAATAACTTGCCTAGTGAAACGCTGTCATCCCGCGGAGAAAGTTTATGGTTATTTGGTGTTGGTTTCATTATTGTGTTATAAAACTAATTAGAAGTAATGTTGTTGATATGGCAGAGAAAAAAACCCCGAATGGGAACTGGGCAAAACCGAACCTTTTCGCAAGCAAAGGCTCTACATATATCAGGTCATTAGGCTGCAGGTAATACAATTCAGAGGATACTGATGACCGGTCGGTTATATCTAGCCTGTGAAATTGCAGTCCATCATCCGTCCGCCGCACCACATGTATATTGCGGTTACCGTAGTCGGTCAGATCGCCCGCCAGTCCCAAAGCACCCATTACCGTAAATTCGTGATCATATATATAAAAGCTGCCCGGGTTTCTCACCTCGCCAAGCACTGTAACCGAAAAGTTGACAATCTTGACAGACAATGCTGCATCGATTATATATTCGGCAGCCATCTCCTTTATCCTGTTATGGGCCTCGTCCAGGCTCAGACCGGCAACACTTACGTTGCCAATGACAGGCAGATGGATTTCTCCGAGAGTATTGATAGTATAGCCAAATAGGAACATTTGCTGATCACCCACTGTACCACCCCGGGGTGCAGCGAATCTTCTTGTGGCATCGAGATTAAAGATATCATCGGTTTCAGGATCGGCCGACATGATCCTTACATGAAGAATATCACCGGGCTTTAGCCTGTATTCTTCCTTGACGACCTCTAATGCATCCCCAAGATTCTGTATATCTTGTATATATGTCAGCCTGCTAGGGGGTGTGCAGGATCCAAAGAAGAGTGTTGCTGCTAAGACCGTTAGAATAAATGTCCTGATTTTGTTCAGGCAGGTTTGTGGTTTGGATTTCATAACTATAATTAATGGTTATTGGTTAGCTGAATGTGTTTATATTTCGGTTCATATCCATTGCTTCGCCACCTCAGCCACAGACATTTAGAAAACATTGTATTTGAGGGCCATGGGCATGCAGGTATCAGATATATATGATTACCCGCAAATGTAAATATTAGTGCATCAAGATAAAAAAAAAAAATACTTAATGTTCAACCTCTACCTGAGAATTTTGGTCAATCCCCATAATTACATGATCAATCGCATATTTCTGAAGTTAGTCAGACACCTTTGCCTCCGCCTTTTCCCAGAATTTTGAGAAAATACTGCCTAAAACCTGATTTATGACTGTCGCACTTACGTGGACCTCCACTTGTCCGGTAGTGATCCGTAACCACTTCCATACACGAGTTGGTGCTATAAAAGCTCGAAGTAGCATAAGACCTTGAAGTACGCAGATATTTAAAAACTCTGATCCAATTTTCCCTGATATGGTCAATGAAGTGGGACCTTTCCATAAAAATAAGGTCAACCGGTAAATCAATCAACCCGGATAGCTCAATAAAAAGATCATATTGACTGCCTGGATAATTTTCAACAGCTATGTCATAAACCCATGCATTGAACAAAACCCCGTAAAAAATTGTTACTTAAAATAAATCAACGGCACTATGACAAGGCTATTACTCATATCGCTCATAGTGACGGGTATCTTAGCCAACGTTAATGCCCAGTCCTCTTATATAACCCGTGAGGGAACTATATCTTTTTTCTCATCGGCCCCCCTTGAAGACATAAAAGCAGACAATAGCAGGGTGCAGGCAGTACTCGACAATTCAACCGGGGAGGTTGCGGTACGGTTGCGGATAGAAGATTTCCAGTTTGAAAAGTCCCTTATGCAGAAGCATTTCAATGAAAATTATATGGAATCGCATATTTATCCCGAAGCCCGGCTTACCGGATCAGTTGAAAATTTTGAAGAGATACGGGACGGGAGTTCTAAAGCAGAGGTAACGGTAAAAGGGTCGCTTACGATCCATGGTGTTACAAGAGATGTTGAAATTGCCGGTTCAGTCTCCCGGCAGGGCCCGCACCTGATCTGCAATGCAGTATTTGATGTAAGGCTTGAAGATTACGATATCAGAATACCGAGGCTGCTTATAAGGAATATTGCCGAAACTATCGAAGTTACAGTCAACCTGAGGCTTGCTCCGGTCAATTAGTGTCTGACTTTACAGGCAGATTTTAATTAACTACCGGGCCGCAGGTATTTTAATATTAAACACAAATGAAGCTACTATTTCTGATCTTTTTGATTTTAGCAGGCAGTTTTGTGAATGGCCAAACGACTGACGACCTCTTCGACCGGCTCGGCGACTGGGACGATAGTGAAGCACTTGCCATCAAGACTTTTAGAAGCACTCGCATTGTAAATATGCAGTCAGTTGAGAATCCCTACCAGGGAGAACTGATCTTTACCATAGGGCACCGGTTCGGCAATATCCGCTCGGGGTTTTATGAAATGTTCGGCCTGGACATAGCCACCATACGGCTTGGCCTTGATTACGGGATAAATTCGTGGCTTGCAGCAGGTATAGGGCGCAGCAGTTACCAGAAAACATGGGATGGATATCTCAAGGCCAGAATAATAACACAGGACGGCACGTTGCAGTCCCCCGTAAGCCTGAGCTACTATCTATCCGCTTCTCACGCAAGTTTAAGAAACATTTACCCTGCCGATTACGATAATTTCTTTGACAGGACAAGCTATATTCACCAGCTTATGGTAAGCAGGAAATTTTCGGAACTGTTTTCCATACAGATAAGCCCTATATGGCTAACGAGCAGCTTGCTGCCTGAAACCGGGAGTTCCGTCAGTCACCTTTCGCTGGGGACTGCCGCCAGGATAAGGCTGACGCCAATGACTCACCTTAACCTGGAGTACATACCTTCCGTCGTTGACGGTGGCATTGAGCGTACCAATCCGGTTTCAGCCGGATTTGACATAGAGACAGGAGGCCATGTTTTCCAGCTTTTCTTTTCCAACACCCAGGGAATAGCAGACAAGGCCTGGCTCGCCAACACATCGGGCAAATGGGAGAAAGGAGACATTTTCTTCGGGTTCACTATTACCCGTGTATTTTATCTTTGATTATCAATAAAACTAAAACAATATGGAAAGAAGGAAGTTTATAATCAGAAGTATGCAGGCAGGTGCGGCAATTGCAATTCCGTTTGCAGTTTCATGCAGCAAAGATGAAGATGACGATATCCTGCTTCCCGGCGATGATATTACCATTGATCTTGATTCATCCCAATATTCAACACTGAAAACGGCAGGCAATTCGGTTACCCTTCAAGGCATAATCGTAGCAAATACCGGAAATGAAGTTTTTGTGGCCCTCTCATCAGTATGTACACACCAGGGGTGTACAATAAATTACAGCCATGCAAACACCAATTTCCCATGTCCATGTCACGGATCTGTTTTTTCGGCCCAGGGTTCAGTACTTCAGGGTCCGGCCACTACTGCTGTCAAAAAATATACAGTCACCCGGGATGGAAACGTACTTACAATAACCGGATAGAGTTCCATAAATTTTACACGTATAGTACATAAAATGAATGTCATATCCTTGCGGCATCAGTTAGAAATACACAGGCCTGAATCTTAACCCCTCAATCTTATTATATTCCAGGGTGCTGAACGGAAATTTAATATAACCAAAAGTTGAGAAAAGTGTTTTCAGAAAACCAGATCGGGGTTCGAGTCTTGTAAGATCCAAATCCAGCGAAAAAAAGTACTGCCGGTACCTTGTAAACTCCGGTATTGAGGTGCCTGCTTCATTGAATTCAGGGTTCCTGTAGCTTCCCGTCATCCCACTGGCGCTATATCCAAATGAAAAACATAACCATTCGGGAAACAAAATGTTTTCTCCAAAAGATCCCGGACTGAATGACAGCCAGTACGTTTGACCGTTATAATCCTTGAGCCATGTTTCAACCGGATTTTTGCCCAATAATTCCGGCCTGTACCTGGCATACCTGGTGGGAAAATATGAAAACTTCAACCGAATGCGCTGCTCTCTCCACAGCAATTCCTGCCCAATAACAAATGCAGAACCAAACACATTCGCTGCCTGATCCCCCCATGAGAAACCATAATCATCAGAAAAACCATCAAAAATCTCGATCCCTGTCAGAAACACCAATCCAGATAACCCTCCCTTCCATATTGCCTCTCTGTCATTAATACCGGCCCACCTGAGCAGGCTGATTCCATACTCACCAATTTGATAGGCAGTAGTCGCATGTCCCACCTTATCCATCTGAAGCCAGTGATTGTTATCATTAAGAACACTGAAATCAGACA
>PWII01000028.1 GCA_003561025.1 Candidatus Nealsoniibacteriota bacterium | reverse complement strand
GGATTTAAGGCACAGTTGAGCCAAAAAAAGAGGCGACGGGTTTGATTTACCTGCTGCCTCTTTTTAGAATCCGGTGTTAATTACATCACGCTCAATTGTGTTTTAAATCTTGTTGGGCTAAGTCTGTATTATTCATTATCGCTGCATATATATTCAAAATATAATTTTTAGATAATATTATATAGGGGATTTAATAAAACAGATTATTTTTATGCATATTTATACAAAATGATAAAATAGGTTATTAATTTTCCGGTAACACACTAAATTACGAATTATTGTGAACATTATTTTATTAGACAAAACCACCGAACGCCAGTGAGGTTTAGTTCAACAAAGTGTATATTCCAGACGGGTTTCTTAGAAAATTCAGTATCTTGCTCTATGGGGGGTTACAACAGGATGACAAAGTTAGGTGGTACAAATTCCCGCCCGTAACATACACTCGACCGTTCAGGCACATTCAGCTAAAGCTGAACTTTTGTCTGCCCGTTGCTTCGCAACTCCTGCATCCAAAAGAAATGTGCCTGAATGCCCAATAGTTTTAACTCAGTGATTTTTTGGATATTCAAAATTAGACGCTATCTTTGATAATATCAAATGATAGTATCATGAAACCTCCATATGAATTAACTCCCAAAATCTTCAAACTTGTATCTTCAATTTCTGAAAAAATTGGAGAAGCAAATGCTAATTATTTAAATAGGCCTTCCCCCCAGCTAAGAAGACATAACAAGATAAGAACGATTCACTCATCCTTGAAAATTGAGGGCAACACCTTAACTCAAGATCAGGTTACGGCTTTGATTGACAATAAGCGGGTAGTTGGGCCTAAGAAAGATATATTGGAGGTTATAAATGCTATCAAAGTGTATGAAGGCCTGTCAGAATATGATCCATTTTCCTCAAAATCCTTTTTAAAGGCTCACAAGCACCTAATGGAGGGCCTTATAGAAGATGCAGGAAGATATAGAGTCCAGGGCGTGGGCATATTTCAAGGTCCGAGAGTTGCTCATGTTGCTCCTCCATCAGATAATGTTCCCCACCTTATGAATGATTTATTCAAATACATAAGGATTACAGAAGAACTGACAATAATAAAAAGCTGTGTCTTCCATTATGAAATGGAGTTTATCCATCCCTTCATTGATGGAAACGGAAGAATGGGAAGATTATGGCAGACATTAATACTTCTGCATGAATATCCAGTTTTTGAATTCCTGCCTTTCGAAACTTTAATAAGTCAAACCCAACAAAATTATTATGAATCTCTAGCTAAATGTGATAAGGCAGGTGAATCCACTATTTTTATTGAATATATGCTTGAAGTAATTGAAAAATCATTAACTGAACTGCTATCTTTTAGTAATAGAGTTCTTACGGATATTGACAGGTTAAACTATTTTATTTCCTTGGGTAATAGAGAGTTTTCCAGAAAAGATTATATGAATGTATTTAAGAATATTTCAACTGCCACGGCAAGCAGAGATTTAAGGAAGGGAGTTGAAATGGGTTTATTTGGTAAGATGGGTATCAAAAGCAGGACTTTTTATAAAGTTCTAAAGTAACTACTGGGCATAAAGTGTATATTCCAGGCGGGTCTTTGTGAAGAATTCATTACCTTGCTCATAGAGGAATAGGGTAGTGTGTCAAGCTGTAGCAGAAATAATTCCCGCCCGTAACATACACTCGACCGTTATAAGGCATTATTAAAGAAGAACATCGCTTAATTGAAATAATTGGAATATGACTCTATGAATAGCTCTGAGATAAAGATTTATCAGGTTGAAGATGGCCAAACTGAAATTGAGGTCAAACTTCATGATGAAACGGTTTGGCTTTCTCAGAAGCAGATGGCAGAGCTTTTTGATAAAGATTCTGATACTATTGGTCTGCACCTGAAAAATATATATAAAAGTGGTGAGCTTCAGTAGGCTACAACTACCGAGGATTCCTCGGTAGTTCAAATTGAAGGAAAAAGAAAAGTTAAACGGAAAATAAGAATTTACAATCTTGATGCGATCATATCTGTTGGTTACAGAGTTAACTCAAAAAGGGGTACTCAATTTAGAATATAGGCAAATAATGTGTTGAAGGAATATTTGGTAAAAGGTTTTTCCCTAAACAAAAAAAGACTAAAAAGTCAGACAGAGAAACTGCTTGAACTCCAGCGCACAGTTAAAATAATCGGAAGTGCATTAGACCAAAAGAGATGAACTGGAGATGAAGGTAATGCATTATTGAGGCTAATATCCGATTATGCAGATGCTTTGGATCTTCTAGACCAGTATGACTATCAGAGGCTGGAAATACCTGAAAGCAAAAGGAAAGAAACATTTCGTCTTTCATATGATAAGGCAAAGGGCCTTATCAAAAAAGTTAAATTAGTTTATGATACAACCAAGTTTTTCGGGAGGGAAAAGGATAAATCCTTTGAAAGTTCGATATCAACAATATATCAGACACATGATGTGTGTCCATGCCTAAAAAGCAATTGATACTTTGAAAATTCCAAAATAGTATATACATTTGTGATATACTAAATCAAATTCTTATGAAAACACTATCACTTAAACTTGACGAAATTGTCTACAAAGAAACCGAGCAGCTTTTAGAAAAAATCAAAAAGCCAAGAAATCGGTACATCAACGAGGCTTTAAGCTATTATAATCGTCTTCAGAGAAGAAAACTTATCGAAAACCAATTAGAAGTTGAATCAAAAATTGTTAGTGAGGACTCAATGTCCATTCTTTCTGAATTCGAAAAACTGGAAGATAATGGCAGCTAAACAGTTTGAAATATGGCTTGCAAACCTTGATCCCAGGTTTGGCACTGAAGCTGGGAAAACCCAGCCAGTTCTTGTTGTACAAACGGATCTATTAAACAAGTTTCACCCATCCACACTAATCTGTCCATTAACTTCGAATTTAAAAGCAGAAAGCCAGATACTCAGGGTAAATATAAATAAGGGAGTTGCATTGGTAAAAGAGGATTGTGCAATAATGATTGACCAGCTTCGAACCATAGATAACAAGAGATTTATAAAAAAAATTGGGAAATTACCTAACGACATTTCAAATAAGGTCAAAGAAAATTTGAAAATAATCCTTGACCTGGATGAATAAGGCTCCGGGCAACAGCCTATCCCCCATGCGGGTTCTGCTCCAGGCATAAGCCTGGCGATGTTCGACACCCACACGAATCAGATTCTTCCGGTTTCATTCCCTCCCCTGAAACCTGACTCATCGCTAAAAATGTTCACCAGACATTTTATTAACGCGATGCCCTCCATTGATGCCAAATGCAATACCTAAGGCGATTACGCAGCCTTCTGTCAAGGAACCTTGAGTTTGTTTTGCTTCGCAATTCCTGCATCCAAAACAAATGTGCGTGAACGCCGCGCAAAACAAAATTGCTTCTTATCTTTATGCTGAAAATCCTTTAAAGAGTAGGCCAT
>PWII01000008.1 GCA_003561025.1 Candidatus Nealsoniibacteriota bacterium | reverse complement strand
GTGCCCTTCGCAGCTCATTATCCGATTTGGAAGAGAAAGCCACTTCGGTATTTTCAAAACTGATTTTTGCGTTTTTTTCCATAATATTTCAATGCTTTGTACATATAATAAAAACAACAAATGACAGATTTTTGTTTAATTGTATTTTTCTTGCGAAATATTAAAGAGGTGAATTGATATGGACTGATGACTGAATAGTTTCAATCTTTGTTTTGTCGGAAACTGGCCTCGAATTTACTAATAAGAGTACGGAACGTTATGATGTGTTCTTTACAACGACTGCAACCAACGCGCTAATAACACTTCATGAACAAGATATTTATCTTCATCTTTAATTACTATTTCCGTTTCCATAAGTTTATTCAGAGCAGTACTCACACTACTTGTTGCTCCCAGGTTATATTTTTGAATAAATTCTTTAGCTGTTGGAGTGCGCAAAGGCTCTTCTTTAGCAATTGCCTGCAATACACGCCACTGAGTATGCGTTAAAAGGTTAGTATAATTAGAAAAAACAGCACTCTCTTCATTTAATATGGCATCAAAAACTTGCTGCAGATGCTTAACTTCAACCCGGTTGTAGATGCCAAATAAACGGTTGCAAACAAGCTGTATACAATATGTTTGTTCACGGCTCCATATATACATTTGCTCTACGACATCACTGCCAATATCTTTTTTATGTTCCTGAAAATGTTGTTTAATGAATAATTCATATTTTATTTTACCGATAGGCCCTAATTGCAGTAATTGAGCGCTTTGATAAAAAGGGCGTGACTTTTCGGCAAACATTGACTGCATCATATTTCTATGACTTCCGCAAAAAATAAACCTTATGTCAGGAAATTGTTGCATCCATGCCCTGAAAACAGCCTCTCCGTTTTGCTTAGGATAATGCTTAATTTGCTGAAACTCATCAAGTGCAATCAGAACTACATTTTTTCTTTGCTGAAGAAAACTACCAAGAGCTTCTAATGACTTTTCCGGCATCGAATTTTCTTTCTTTACGCCAAAACTGATTGACGGAATTCCGGTATTGGGATCAAAACTTAGATCTAAACCAATCGCACTAATTAATTTAACAATTTTTGCTGAAATGCCGCTGTTTACCTTGCCATATTTGCTATATATGGCCCTCGTAATATTCAGAATTGCATCATCAATAGTTCTTGTGCCCAATAAATCAATATAGATTGTCTCGGCTTTCTTTTGTTCCTCAAGATGTGCCATAAAGTGCTGAACAAGAGCAGTTTTTCCAAATCTCCGCCAAGAATAAAGCACCACATTCCTTTCATTATCAAAATGATCTTCCAAAGCAGCCAGCTCATCCTCCCTGTCGCAGAAATACTCTTTTCCGTAGTATCCGGCTAGTAAAAACGGATTTTTAAGTTGTCTTTTCATTTTTATAAAATGTATTTAACGGCCTGACTTCTAATAAAGTATATTTGTTAATGTTTACGTTTTTAGTTCTTAACCCATGGAACCCTCATGCTTTATTGTTCCCTTCGGTCACGAGATCGCTATCGATAAGTTCATTCGCTTTTTTACACCTTAGTAGATGAGGGTTACATTTCTTTTATGATTATTCCGTATTTTACGTTACGTAAATTGCGTTACGCAAGTTACGCAATTTATCAATAACATAACAAATAAAATCCTGCATTTTTCTAACTAAAATGCACATTAGCATATAAAATTTTCACTTGCCTGTTTTACCGGCCCTTTTCTCCAGCACAGCCTCAACATCTTCCAGGCTTACACCCTTAACTTTAAGTAATATCAGCAGGTGATACAGCAAATCGGCAGTTTCATTTAAAAACTGTTCATTATTATCATCTTTGGCGCTAATGATTGTTTCCACTGCCTCTTCACCCACTTTTTGAGCTGCTTTGTTGATTCCTTCATTATAGATCCTGTATGTGTATGAGCTCTCAGCCCGGCTTTCAATTCTTTGGTTGATGGTTTTTTGGAGCTTGTATAAAAAACCTTTGGCCGGGTTATCACCAAAACAGGAATCTTGTCCTGTGTGGCATGTAGGGCCGGCAGGTTCGGCTTTTATTAAAATAGTGTCATTGTCGCAATCTATCAGTATGCTTTTTACATAAAGAAAATTGCCTGAAGATTCACCTTTTGTCCATAAGCGTTTTTTGCTACGGCTGAAAAAAGTCACTTTACCATCATTAATGGTTTTTTCATAGGCTTCCTTGTTCATGTATCCTAGCATCAGCACCTGCTGTGTAACAGCATCCTGAATGATTGCAGGGATCAGTCCGTTGTTTTTATTGAAATTTATCATGTTTAATGTGTTTTTTGATTAAAAATTAATATGGAAATGCTAATCGTGGAAATTTATATTTATTTTACTGATGCTCTGCGTAACTTTGCGCATCTTTGCGAAACTTTGCGTAACAGCTATTACGCAGAGGCTCGCAGAGGTGCACAGAGGTACGCAAAGAACTATCAACAAACTTTCCTAACAGCAATACCACTAACCCTCAAATAATCTTTCAAATCCACAATAGAAACTTCCCCATAGTGAAAAACGCTTGCGGCGAGTGCGGCGCTGGCCCTGGTTTTTTCAAAAACTTCCCTGAAATGTTCTTTTTTCCCGGCACCGCCGGAAGCAATTACGGGAATGTTTACAGCATCGCTCACAATTTTAGTAATTTCTATTGCAAAGCCGTCTTTTGTTCCATCATGGTTCATTGAGGTAAGAAGTATTTCGCCGGCACCTCGTCTTTCGGCTTCCAATGCCCAGTCGACTGCTTTCAAGGTAGTAGCTTTTGTGCCTCCGCTCACATATACTATCCATTCGTTATTTTCAAACCTTGTATCAATAGCAACAACAACACACTGGCTGCCAAACTCATTCGCAATTTTCGTTATCACTGAGGGACTTTTCACAGCGGCAGAGTTGATGCTTACCTTGTCAGCACCTGACTTTATTACAATACGGGCATCTTCGAGGGAGTTAATGCCACCACCCACAGTGAAAGGTATGTTTATCTCACGTGCTACCTTTTCTACAAGGGCGGCAAGCGTTTTTCTTTTTTCCAATGTAGCTGTAATGTCCAAAAAGACGAGCTCATCAGCATTTTCAAGCACATATCTCTTTGCTAGTTCTACCGGGTCGCCGGCATCGCGAATATCAACAAAGTTGACCCCTTTTACTGTCCTGCCATCTTTGACATCCAGGCAGGGGATGATCCTTTTCTTTAGCATAATTGTGATAAATTTTTAAGGTTAATATTTCCTTCATAAATGGCTTTTCCAATAATTGCTCCCTCACAGCCGAGCTTCTTCAGAGCTTCTATATCTTTTATTGATGTTATGCCTCCACTGGCAATAAGCTTGACATTAGAACATTTCAAAACAGATCTGTATAGTTCTGTTGACGGCCCTTTCAGCATTCCATCTTTATCAATGTCGGTGCATATCACATACTTGACACCCTTTGCTTCATATTCTTTAATAAAATCAACAACATCTTTTTCCGAGCTTTTCATCCAGCCATGAGTGGCTATTTTTCGGTTTTTGCAATCTGCTCCCAGGATTATT